>JAQULY010000088.1 GCA_028718445.1 Kiritimatiellia bacterium | reverse complement strand
CCTTGCCGGACTTCAGGTACTGCACAAAGAGGCCGTTCTTCGGATCGGACCAGAGCGGCCCGTCCAGGAAGTTGCCGGGGCAGATGGAGTTGACCTTGATGCCGTGCGCGACCAGCTCGAGGGCGAAGCTCTGGGTCAGCCCGATGCCGCCGAACTTGCTGCCGGCGTAGGCGCCGTTTTTGTTGGAGCCCTCCAGCCCGGACTTGCTGTTGATCTGGATGATGTCGAACCAGCTTTCCGGACAGCCCTGGTGTTGCAGCGACATGACCGGCGCCACCGCCTGCACGCACACAAAATAGCCGGTATAGTTGACCTTGGTGACGAACTCGAAGTCCTTCAGCGGCTGCTCCATGACGCTGCCGGCCTTGACGACACCGGCATTGGACACGAGCACGTCCAGTCCGCCGTACCTGGTCACGATGGCCGCCACCGCCGCGCGCATGGATTCGGGGCTGGTCACGTCCACGGTCACGCCCATTGCCACGGGTTCGGCCATCCCGCCGTTAAGCGTGGCGACGGCGGCCTCCACGCCCTCGGCGTTGATGTCCGCCAGAGCCACGAAGGCGCCCTCGCGCGCGAGTGCCGTGGCGATCTCGAGTCCAAAACCGCGTGCCGCGCCGGTGACGAGGCAGACCTTCCCGGCGGCACGGCCGCCGTGCGCGTCGCGCCGGATGCGCACCGTGCCAAGCCCCTTGACGGTGAACGCCGCGGCCTTGGGGGGCAGCCTGCCGAGCGCCTGCCGCGCGGCCTCGATGCCGACGCCCGCCGCGTCGGCGTCAAGCTCCAGCGCGGGCGCCTTGGGGTCGGTGGCGGTATCCAGTGTCAGCAGTGGGAGTCCGGAGTCGTCGGCCAGCAGGCCGCGCAGCAGGGGCAGCAGTGCGGTAGTCATAATGGTGTTCTCAGAAGATTTCGCGCAGCAGGGCAATCACGTCGTCGCCCGTCACCGGGCGGGGATTGGCGGCAGTGGAGCCGGAAGCCAGCGTTTCGCGCACGATGTCGGCGGTCTCGCGCAACGGTGTTCCCTTGAAGGGCGACGTCAGGCCGAACTTGCGCAACCAGGTCTCGATCAGTTCCGCAAAATCCTGGCCGATCAGTTGTTTCAGCCGGGCCATGTCGCCGGCCGTGGCGGCGGCGTTGAAACGCAGCGCGGCCGGCAGGCAGCAGGCGCAAACCAGCCCGTGCGCAGCGTGCCAGCGCGCGCCCAGCGGATGCGCCAGTCCATGCACCACGCCCAGCCGCGCGTGCGACAGCGCCAGCCCCGCCAGATAGCTGCTCTCCAGCAGCCTGGGCGCGGCGGCACGATCGCCGTCGAACATTGGCGGCAGCGACTCGACGATTCCCTTCAGCGCCAGTTCCGAAAGCGCGCGCGTGAAGGGCGTCGCGTAGCGGCTGACCAGCGACTCGTAAGCTTGCGTCAGCGCGTCCAGTCCGGCCGCGGCCAGCGTGGCGCGGGGACAGTCGTGCAGCAGCAACGGGTCGAGGATGACGACGCGCGGCATGAATGAGGGATGCCGGATGGATTGCTTAAGGTTGCGTCGGCTGTCGGTCAGCACCGCCACGACCGTTGCCTCCGAGCCGGTGCCGGCGGTGGTAGGCACGGCGACAAACGGCAACGTGGCGGTGGGAATCGGCGTACCGGACTGGTAGTCCGCAGCGGTCGCGGGCGCGTCCGCCAGACCGGCGGCCGCTTTGGCAAGGTCGAGGACACTGCCGCCGCCGACGGCGGCCACCCAGTCGGGACGGTCGCGGCGCAACTCGCCGCGCAAGCTCTCGACCTCGTCCAGTGTCGGTTCGCCGCCGGCGTGGCGGTAAGCGCGGATCTGCGCGCCGGATGGGAACGCGGCCAGAAGTTGCGCGAGCCGGCCGCCGCCGAGCAGTGCGCGTCCATGCACGATCACGCCGCGCTGGCCGAATTCGCGGACCGCCTCAGGCAGACGCAGCAGACAGCCCTCGCCGGTCAGAGTGCGCGCGGGCAGCAGCAACGGGTTGGGCAGCATGGCCGTGGATCACCCCCGTTTCTGGCCGTCGTAGAGCACGATCACGGCCAGCAACTCGAGCGGTTCGTCACCGGCGTTGGCAATGGCGTGAGCCGCGCCCTTGCCCGTGAGGACGGCGTCGCCGGGGCCTAGTTCGGTCTGCGCCCCGTTATCGGTGAGCTTGGCGCGACCGCGCGTGATGACGTAGATCTCGTCTTCGCCTTCGTGGACGTGAGTGCCGATGGACGCGCCGGGCGGCAGTATCAGCCGTGAGCAGAGCCTGACGGGCGCGCCGAAATCAGCCGGTGCGAAGAGGTGCTGTACGGTGGTTTCGCCCTCGCCGCCACGCATACGCGGCCTGACCTCGATGCGTTGCTCGCCAACTCTGCTGATCATCGCGCTGCTCCCGGGCTAGATCGCCGCCGCGACCATGTCGCCGACTTCGGTGGTGCCGAAGCCCATGCGGCCGGCGTTCTGGCTCTTCATTTTGGGGGTGGTGGCCATGATCGCCTGTTCGACGGCCGCGCCCGCCTGGTGTTCGCCGACGGTGTCCAGCAGCATGCCGCCGGCGCCGATGGCGGCGATCGGGTTAATGACATTCTGGCCGGTGTACTTGGGCGCGCTGCCGCCCATGGGCTCGAACATCGAGATGCCGGTGGGGTTAATGTTGCCGCCGGAGGCGACGCCCAGCCCGCCCTGGATCATGGCGCCCAGGTCGGTGATGATGTCGCCGAAGAGATTCTCGGTCACGGCCACGTCGAACCACTCGGGGTTCTTGACGAACCACATGTTGGCGGCGTCAATGTGGTTGTAGTCGCGCTTGATCTCCGGGAACTCCTTGGCGCCCATTTCTTCGAAAGCGCGGTACCAGAGGTCGCCGCAGTAGGTGAGCACGTTGCGCTTGTGGATCAGGGTGATCGGTTTGGCGGCGTACTTGGGGTTGGAGGCATTACGCCGGCGCTTCAACTCGAAGGCGTAGCGCAGGCAGCGGTCGACCGTGCGGCGGTCATAGACCATCAGTTGCGTGGCGATCTCGTCAGGCGTGCCGACGCGCGTGGCGCCGCCGTGGGCGGTGTAGATGCCGCCGGTGTTCTCGCGTACCACGACCATGTCGATGTGCTCCGGGGTCTTGCCCTTGAGCGGCGTTTCAACGCCGGGGAAGAGCCGGACGGGGCGCAGATTGATGTACTGGTCGAGTTCGAAGCGCAGGCGCAGCAGGATGCCCAGTTCGAGGATGCCCGGTTTGACGTCCGGATGGCCGATGGCGCCGAGGAAGATGGCGTTGAACTTGCGCATCTCCGCGACGGCGCCGGCCGGCAGCGTTTCGCCGGTGCGCAGGTAGCGCGCGGCACCGAAATCGAACTCGGTGAAGCTCAGCTTGAAGTTGAACTTGGCCGCCGCGGCCTGCATCACCTTGAGTGCTTCGCGCGTGACCTCGGGCCCCGTGCCGTCGCCGCCGATGACGGCAATGCTGTAACTCTTCGCCATGCTGCTTGTCTCCTGTGGAAAAACAACAGCATATCTCACAGGGGCCGCATCGGGCAAGCTCGCGGCGCAATATCGGGTTGACGCGTGCAAGGGCAACGTTTATATTGCGGCCTCTCTTTTGGTTCCTGCCGCGCCCCCTTCGTCTATCGGCTAGGACGCCAGGTTCTCATCCTGGTAAGAGGGGTTCGATTCCCCTAGGGGGTGCCATTTCACGAACACAAGCAAACACCCCAGCAAAAGCCCTGTATTTTGGCGTAAGGCAAAGCGTCGCAAAAGCCCGGCACTAACACTAGGTGCTAACACGTTTACCCGTGTCATGGGGTTTTAGGGCGCAGTCGGCAGGATAGCAGGCATCGGTCGCCGGTCGCCACTTTCGGCTCGATGGTGGTTGCCTAGTCGCTAGGGTGCATTATCCTGAACAGTTGCAGCCCAGCGCGCCGCGATGGTGTCAGCTTCCCATATTAGGAAGGTGGATACAGCCGGTTGCGGTCCGGACACGCCGTAACCTCCGGCTCTGGCGTGGAAATCACGCAACCGGCGGGGCGGCTATCAGGACAGACTACCGTTCCGCCTTGATGCGGTAGAACCGGCTTGAATTGGCCGCACCGGCGTCAATGACGTAGTTCGACGTTGGCGTCGGCGGCGATACGGTGTGGATGGACGACCAGGTTTCGCCAGTCCCCACGAGTGACACGCGAGTTTGGATGTACTGCCAGGACATGGAACCGCCCTTCCAGTCGATCCGCAGTCCCGCCGGGTCGGTCCGCACGCCAATGATAGTCAGGAGGGAATCGCCGTCGAGCGGGTCGGTGTCGGCAGTATACTCTTCAAGGTTCGTCATGCCGTCGCCGTCCGCATCTTGGTTTGCGTCGTTCCGGAGCGGCGCTAGATTGTGCGCTGTCTCCCACCCGTCGCGCATCCCATCGCCATCGGTGTCATGGTTGTGGACATCGGTATCGGTCACGCCTGGATCATAGTCCGCTGAACCATTCGCCATCTGCTCCTCGTAGTCCGACAGGCCATCGCCGTCGGAATCGACACCGGCGGAGAATAGAGTCCAAAACTTGTTATTCTCCTGCGATACAGAATTCAGCCACGCCACATTGCCACCATATTGGGTGGCAAGCCCTGCATCTGCCATGGCAAGATCACACCACAGGGCAGGCTCTGCGCCAGAATTCACCTGGAATTGGATGTTGCATAGCAGGCCGCTACCGCTGACCAACCCGTCCATTCGGAACAGGCGAACGATCAGCCGGCCGTCCTCTGCTTCGTAATCAACCCCAAAAGCCTCACCCAGGCTGCCCGCCGGATTTGTCACGCCAACCACCGTGAGAAATGAGGCGTCATAGTTGACCTGAAACTCAATGCTGGCCACCTCGGTAGCGGAATTCAAATAAACAGGGGCCATGCCGATTTGACCTGGTTCTCCATGTCCTTCACCCATCGATACTTCATAGGTCGCCCCCAAGGCCACCGAGGACAACACTGCCAAGGCGAGGATCAGAATCCAAGTGGCGGTTATCGTGCGCATAATCATTTGCCCGGATAGATCGAAAGCCCGTGGATCAAGCGATTCAACAGTGGGATGTCGCCATGGTCCAATCTACCGTTGCCATTGAGGTCGCCCGCATACAATTCCTCAGGGGTCGGCGGGGGTGAGTTCTTCTTCAACAACTCCATCAAGCGGTGATGGTCATCCATGTCCAGAACGCCATCGCCGTTGACATCGCCCAAGAAATAGGCGGTCGCTACCGTCAAGACAGACACATCGGAATGATCTACCGCCATTGGTTGTCCACCGGAGTCCTGAAGGATCGCTAAAACAATCGTGTTGGTCGTCTTGGCCCCAAGCACTGCACCTGTACTGACCCAAAAGACCACGTTCAGCAGCCGTCCTTCGCCGGCCACCACTGTGCCCCCGCTACCCGTGATCTGCAATGCGCCCGCTGCGCTTTCTCCGTTGTCCACCAAGGTGAATGATTCCGACAGGGGTGTCTTTTCAACCGTTGCATTCGTCGCATTCACCTGCGCGGCCGGGATGATAACAGCAGGATCATAGGAGATGCGGAGATCCAGCCCGTTGCCCGACAACCCGTCCGCATTCTCCACGTTCACCTGCAGGACGGCCCAGTCTCCTCGACGGCCCGAGTAATCCGGCATCCAGAGCACCAAGCTTCGTGTCGCAGCAGAAACGATGTCCGACGGAGGGCTCTCTACCAGCCTGGGCATGGTGTTCCCCGGCAGATAGGCCGCACTCACGGCAGTCACATAATAAAAACTCGTTACCCCCGCCGGAGCCGCCGAATCACGGTATTCAGGCATGGACACTGGCGCATCCATTAGCCGGGCGAACGCTCCCGTGGCACTGGAACCCCGGTAAACATAGTACCCGCGGACCCGTGTCTGCCGGTCTGGTTCCCATTGCAGCAGGATGGAATCCGGCCCATCGAAGGCTCTCAATCCCGCGGGTGGCCCGATCCTGGGGTCGCGCAAAAACATCAGACCGCCGTAATCGTAGCCAGCATACGCATCCGTATCGCCATCGCCATCCAGGTCCGCCGCGCCAATGGTCAGCCGATTGGCGAACCCCTTCCCAGCACCGCCCCAGACCTTGCTCTGCAATACGAAATTGCTGGAGGCATTCCTGTAATACTCCCAGATGCGGCCATCCCGGTCGGAGGCCAGCGCGTCGAATACGTCGTCGCCATTTATGTCCCGCATGGACAGGCCGGACCCAGCAACCACTGTCGAGCCGAGTTGGTTGGTCTCCACCGGGGCGCCGCCGAACGGCAAGGAGTGATTGCCAGAGTTTGCATAAACCCGCACCGAGCCGTCATCCACCATCACTAGCAAATCCAGATTGCTGTCGCCCGTCACTTCCGCAAAAGCCGGCAAAGCCGTCACAGAATCCGCCAGAGCCAAGTCATAGCTGACCGCCGGACTCTGCGGATCGGTGAAATTTCCCGGCGACGCCACAATCCGGATGCGCCCGGCATCCCCGCCAACAGCTAGGTCGTCCCGCCCATCGCCGTTCCAATCGCCAAGCGACGGATACGGATGCGGGATGTCGCCCCACGCCGCCGACAGTCCTGTGAAGGCGTCGTTCCGCTCCGTAAAGTTCAGGGTATACTCGGATCCGATGTTCTCATACACCCGGACGACACCCCCGGAAGCCCCAACAAATAGATCGTAATTCCCGTCGCCGTTCCAATCCCCGGCACCTGGTGCCGTGTTCGCGCCAAAGTCCATGCCGCTGGCCTCCTCATTGGTCGGCCAAACAGTAAAGAACCTCGTCAGCACCCCATCGACCTGCACATATTCCATTCGCTCAAAGGGCTGAAGATTGATTCCAACCAGCCCCGAATTACGCTGAGCGATACCTCCCGCCACCACGCAGTTCGATATGGCTGGCGGATAGTCCAAGCTGAATTCCTGCAACAGAGTCACCCCATCCCCATCGGTGTCCGACCCGGCTGCTTGGGCAAGGGTTCCGTAATTCTGCCATTCATACCAATCCTCAACGCCATCTCCATCCAGGTCATTTGTTCTCAGAAAATATTGAGCGACCACTTCCATGGTTCCGGTAACCGAAAAAGACACGCGACTTAATGCAATCCCATGCTCATCCGCCTGCCTGATGCCCTCAATGGCCCAGAATCCAAATGCATAGCCGAATGCTTCCCCGTGCAGATTCTGGGTAGTCACCACGGTTCCCGTAGGTGCATAGTCGTCCACGCTGGAAATCAACCCCAATGGATCACTGTGTATGGTGTAATGTCCGAATCCGGATAGTTTGACCGGCACAACCTCCGAATTTCTCTGGGCAATGCCGCCGGAAACCACCGTGTTCGACAATCGCGGACTGTAATCCAGTTGGTGCTCTTGGGCCAATGTCAGGCCGTCGCTGTCCACATCGCTGCTCGGCGAATTCGAGACAGAGCCGAGATACTTCCATTCATACCAGTCGGGTATTCCGTTCGCATCAAGGTCGTTGGCCGTTGGATAGTAATATGCCACGGCCACAGTTGTGCCGGTGACTACGGCCGTGAAACGACTTAGCGCGATTCCATACGAGTCCTGCTGCCGGGCTCCGTTCACTGTCCAGTATGCGAAACTATGACCGTACGCCTCCCCGGCAAGGTTCTGGCTAACAACACTCGTCCCATTTGATACAACCAAGCGTCGTGAAACAAGACCCCGCGGCTCACTTCGTTCTTCATACACGTATAAAGCGGGGTTCAGAACAATCAGGGTTTGATCGGAACTACGTTGCCCGACCCCTCCAGCCACCACCGTGTTGCTGAGTCGCGGATGGTAGTCAAAGGCATATTCGGCCAGCAAATCGATCCCGTCGCCATCCGTATCCGAGTCCGCGGGCTGATTTGTGTCCCCATAGAAATGAATTTCATACCAATCAGGCACTACATCAAGATCAACATCGTTTGCGGAGAGGACATAATGCGCCACGGCCTCCGTCGGCTCGTAGATTGTGAACCGTGCCGGGTTCAGCGCACGCCCCGTGAAATCGTTTGTATGGACGCCGTTCAGCGTCCAATGAGTGAACCGGTAACCCGAACTCTCCAAGGGCGCGACCACTGTTAGAACATCGCCAGGCGTGCTTACGGTAGTAGATTGACTGACAATGCCCAGCGGATCGGATGTCTGATTGAAATCGACGATAGCCGCAAACCCGTGCGCGGGCACACCCAGAAAGATGGCCGCGCACCATCCAAGGATCGACCTTAAGGATGGTTCAGATGGCGACATATGCAATATCCGCCTGCTGCACGGCATCGTGACCCCACTATGGTTTCACAATCCACCAACCATCGCTGCCCCAATCCCCAGTATCAAATCCCCACTCATTGATTTTCCTGGGATGGATTCCCGGGCCCACGGTATTTCTTGGATCCCACTGGTTAACGACTCCGGAAGTGCCGTGTCGCATGCGGGTCAATTCCGCTGAGGTGGCCTCTCGTAGACCCATACGCTCAAACAGAAAGGCCCGCCCCTCTGGCGTAGTCGTTGTCCCGCTTGCCAGCAGTTGCCCATCGTGAGCCCCCCCTACACCATAGAGACTCCCTGATGAGAGGCTGACTCCTGTGTCATTTGTCGCCACAAGCCAGAACCAGCAATGGAGCATGTCATACTGTGTTACGGGGTCCCGGGCAATGGACAGGGCGGAATTGGTCCCATCCGATGGCATGTGAATGAAAAGATGATCCAGCAGATCAGGGCTGTCAGTTGCGAGAATCCGGATCTTGGCCTCTCCGTAATCAACTGACCAATCAGCTGCCGCATTCCATGTAAGACGATGTGGTTCGTTCGCGGTCACACTCGCACCCAAGTTGGTGGCCGTTCCCTCCACGAAAGTCTCAAGGCGTAGCAGGCTGTTTAGAGAATTTATGCCACCAGAGAATGCCAGGACGCCAACTGCAAGATTGGGGGTATCGGCATCCGCGATTTCATAGTCAATGTCCACGAAGGTCGTTCCCGGACGTTGCGAAACCGACAAGATACTAGGGAGCGGAATCACGGTGTCCTGTAGGGACCTGAATGTTCGGCGCAGCGGATGAATGGCATGCTCGTAGTGCGCCAAATAGAGGGTGCCTCCGGGAGCCCCAGCCACAGCATTGATGGACGTCCTTTCTATCATCATGAGAATACTCAGGTCTTGATCAAGAACGTAGAAGGCGTAGACTGTCGACAGCATAACTGGGTTATTTCTTTGGGAGTCATAGTCCTGACTCGCAAGGACCAAGCCATCTTCGGTTGTGGAGACGCAGTAGAACCCGGTGCTGCCCGCAAAATAGCCTGGAGGCAGTATCTCTTGTATGTAACGGCCTTCCTTGTCAAACACTTGGAGCGCCCGGCTGTCGGCGACATAGACCCGCCCTCCCAAACCAACCGCAACACCCCTTATGTCCTCGAACTTCCCCGGCATAGACCCCGTTTCACCCCACTCCCGCACCAAGGTTCCTGCCCCATCGTCGGCGAAGACCTTGACCTGTCGGTTGGCGTTATCTGCCACATGAACCAATCCATTCTGTCGGTTGATGGCTACCCCGACAGGTGTTGGACATGCCCATTGCCGGAGATAGACTCCCTGCTGATCGAATACCTGGATACGGTTGTTGCTTAGGTCGGCCACGTAAACGAGTTGATTGGTGCCTATGGCAATCGCTCGTGGTGAAGAGAATTGCCCATTCCCCGAGCCTCCGCCACCCCACTTCCGCACGAAGGTTCCGTCGCGTGTGAACACTTGAATTCTATGGTTCCCAGTATCGGCAACAAACAGGTAATCGTTAGTGCCCACAGCAACGCCCCAGGCACCATTGAATTGGCCATCGCCGCTTCCGGCACTCCCGAACTTCGTGCCGTAATACCAATTATCCTGTGGCATGCGCTGGGCGTTAGCAGAGGCAAGACAAGAAAAAAGCAGGACTCCCATCCAGAAGAGTCTCCGACCTGAAATATTCATAAGCACCTCGCCCGATCCGTAAGGGAATGCACCACACCTGCTTTGCACAAGTATTATGTTAGCACTCCCCTCGTCCCCCGGCCAGCAAAAAGAAAAATTTTCCCCTGAAAGTCCCCTCGTATCGTAGGCGTAGGCGATCTCGTCCGCGATTGCCAGTGTGCGCCGGGAGCGGACCGGGGCTGGATTGGACGGCGACGAAGCCGTGGCCGTGCCGGCCGGCGGTTCCGCCGTTGAGAAGTTTTTGCATGAGAGTCGCTGCGCACTACCGCCATTCGAGGCGATAATACCGGTTGGCGGCATTCATCGGTGCTTCGACGATGCAGTTGGTGCCGTCGTCGCGAAGCTGGGCCGGTTCGCATTCCCAGGCAGCCGCATCCGTCAGGTTGGTGGTGCGCCAGAGCCAGTAACCAGCGGATGTGCTGGTAGGCACGGGCGTGGGCCAGATCGCACTGGGCCAGCTCAGCGTCGCCAGGTTGGTGCCGTCGGACAGTCCCATCGCCAGTCGCGGCGGCGACGGCGGAGCCGTCAGTCCGCTGGTGCGCAGATGGCCCGATCCGGAGATGTCAATGGATACGTCACCCAATAGGGTCGTGCCCTCGATGGTGTCGAAGGCAAAGGTCAGCGTGAGTTCCACGACGTTGGTGCCGTTGACGTTCAGCACTTTACCGACAACGTCGGTTAGAGGTTGGACTTGATCGGGATCCAACTCGAAGCTGCCGCTGGCATCTCCGGAGTAGGTGGCCGTACCCTTCATGCGTACGGACATGTTCGTTGGCTGAAAACTTCCGTCTTCGGCAACCGCGCAATAGGGCGACTGCGGCCCGGGATAGGCGGCGTAGATTTGGATGTCGCTGATGACAGTGTCCAGCCGGATCGAGACGAACGGCCACACTACCCACTTGTGTGTGAACTGGAAGGCGTTGAGCGCATGAACGTCGGAGTGGCGCAAGGATGTCTCAGGAGACGGTTCGTTCGTTCTCGAGTCGGCGATCAGAAAACCGCTCACGAACTTGGTGTCGTCGTCGGTCTTTGTGCCCAGCGCCGGCAAAGTTACAGAGATGACGGTCGTCATGGAGGAGTTGGCGGGATCGAGCGGCAGAAGCTGCTGTTCGGAATAGGTATGCAACGGAAGCGTCAGGCCCACACCGGCCGCGACTACCATGAACATGCACCGCATTCGCACCCCCTCATGCAGACGGACTGTAACGACAGACGCGGTGTGTGTCAATTGGCTATACTACGCCCATGCCACATGAAGCGGCCAATCCCATGCTTGACCGTATCGCCGCCGCGTTGCGCGCGGCCTGGCCGGCGGATGCCGCCGCGGTGGCGGCGCCGCGGCTGCCCGGCGCCGCGGCGGCGTTGACGCTGCTGGCGCTTAAGCGTCTGCATCCCGCAGCCTGGGTGGTGGCCATCGCCGCCGGTCCGCGCGAACTGGATGCACTCTACGCCGATGTGCAGACGCTGACGGCGGGCGCCGGCATCGAGACGCTGCTGCTGCCCGCGCCGGAAGCGAGCCCCGGCGCGCCGGACGACCTCGAACTCGAGGGCGCGCGCCTGGAGGTTGCGCGTCGGCTTGGCGCTTCCAGCGCTACGTCGGACGCGGCGCCCCTGCTGATCGCTTCGCTGGCCGCGCTGTGGAGTCCCCTGCCTGACCGCGAAGCGCTGGCGGCCGCGGCGCGCCTGCTGCGCACGGGAGCGGAGTGGAACTTCGGAGAACTCGCGACCGGTCTGTCCGAGGGGGGCTATGAACGCGTCAGCGAGGTGACTGTCAAGGGAGAGTTCGCGGTGCGCGGAGGGCTGCTCGACCTGTGGCCGCCAAACGCGCCCTTGCCGGTGCGCATCGAGTTCTTCGGCGACGTCATCGAGACCATGCGTTCCTTCGATCCGGCCTCGCAACGTTCGATCGAGCGGCTCGAATCGCTCTGGGCGCCGCCCTGCGCCGGCGCCAGGCTGCCATCGGCGCCGGCGGCGGAGCGCCTGCCTGAAGGTGCGGTGCTGCTGTGGCTGGACCACGACCGGCTGGCGGCCGCGGCGGAGAGCTTGTCTGGCGGCGGCACGTCCGCCGCGGCGCCGTCCGCCGGCTCCTGGGAGCGGTTGTTGAAGGCCGTCGCGCAACGCTTGCCGGCACGCCAGATCTTCAGCGGTGACCCGCCGCCGCCGCGCATGCCGACGCTGCCGCTGGAAGTGGCGGCGGCGCCCGGGCTGGCGGACATGGGCGACGACGCGCTGCATCCCGAGTTGCGCGCCACCGCCCGTCAGCGACTGCTCGCCGCGATGGAGGCGCGCGCCCGCGCCGGTGACGAGGTGATCGTCTATCTGGACACGGCCGGCGGCTGCGAATGGCTCAGCCGCGAACTCGCCGCCGACACCCGCATCGCGCTGCGGCAGGGCATGCTCTCCGGCGGCTGCGTGTGGCCCGCGCTGCGGCTGGTGCTGCTGGGGCAGCCGGATCTCTATGCCGCGTACCAGCGCGCCGGACGTCCCCTGACAACGGACGCGGTGGCCAGTCGCGGCGGACGCGTGGAGCGCGACGAGGAACTGCGTCCGGGCGAACTGGTCGTGCACGTCGAGCACGGCATCGGGCGCTTCGAAGGTACCACTGAGATCGAGCACGACGGGCGCCGGCTGGAAGTGCTGACCGTACGCTATGCCGAAGGCGCGCGCCTGCACGTGCCGGTGACGCAGGCGCATCTATTGAGTCACTACATCGGCGTCGGGCGCAAGGAGGTGAAACTGCACCGCCTGGGCGGACGCCGCTGGTTGCGCGAAAGGATCGAGGCCGAGCGCGCCATCGGCGACCTGGCCGCCGCGCTGCTCGAGGTGCAGGCGCGCCGCAGCGTGCGTGTCGGCACCGCCTTCGATGTGTCGCCGCCCTGGATGCACGCCTTCGAGACGGCCTTCCCTTTCAAGGAGACGCCCGACCAGGAACGCTGCATCGCCGACGTCAAACAGGATCTGTCGGCACCGCGTCCGATGGACCGGCTGATCTGCGGCGACGCCGGTTACGGCAAGACCGAGGTGGCCATGCGCGCCGCCTTCGCGGTGGTCATGAACGGCAGGCAAGCGGCGGTGCTGGCGCCAACGACGGTGCTGGCGGAGCAGCACTACGAGACCTTTCGCGAGCGCATGGCGGCTTTTCCGGTCCGGATCGAGGTGCTCAGCCGCTTCCGTTCGCGTGCGCGGCGCGAAGCCATCCTGAAGGACCTCGCGGACGGGCGCGTGGACATTCTGATCGGCACCCACGCGCTGGTCGAACCGCGCGTGCGCTTCAAGGATCTCGGGCTGGTGGTGATTGACGAAGAGCAGCGCTTCGGCGTGATGCACAAGGAGCGCCTCAAACAGGTACGCGCGCTGGTGGATGTCCTGACACTGAGCGCGACGCCGATTCCGCGCACGCTCTACATGAGCATGACCGGGGCGCGCGACATGAGCCTGCTGCAGACGCCTCCGCAGGAGCGCCTGGCCATCGAGACGCGCGTGGAACGTGACAGCGATGCCACGGTACGCGGCGCCATCCTGCGTGAACTGGCCCGCGAAGGGCAGGTCTACTTCCTGCACAACCGGGTGTTGACGATCGAGCTGATGCACCAGCGGCTGCGGCGCATCGTGCCCGAGGCGCGCATCGCCGTGGCTCACGGACAGCAGGCGGCCGGGGCGCTGGCCGCGACCATGCGGCGGTTCGAGCGGGGGGAGTGCGACGTGCTGCTGTGCACCACGATCGTGGAGAGCGGTCTGGACATTCCGCGCGCCAACACGATCCTGATTCACCGGGCCGACCGCTTCGGTCTGGCCGATCTCTACCAGTTGCGCGGTCGGGTGGGGCGCGGCGCCCATCGGGGATTTGCCTATCTGCTGTTGCCGTCGCACGGGCACCTGGATGAGGAGGCGCGTCAGCGCATCGAAGCGCTGCAGCGGCACGGCGGGTTGGGCGGCGGGCTCAACCTGGCACTGCGCGACCTTGAGATACGCGGGGCTGGCAATCTGCTGGGTGCGGCGCAGAGCGGCCACATTGCCGCGGTCGGTTTCGGTCTCTATTGCCAGTTGCTGCGCCGCACGGTGGCGCGGCTGCGGGGCGAAACGCCGCCGCCGTTGCTGGATGTGGATTTGCAGCTAGACTTCGTCGCGTTGTCGCCCGGCGCGCCCGACGCCGGCGCCTCGGCCTGTCTGCCCTACTCTTACATCGAGGAGGAATCGCAGCGCCTGCAGGCGCATCGCCGGCTGGCCGAGGCCGTCAGAGTGGAAGAAGTCCGCGCGCTAC
>JAQULY010000087.1 GCA_028718445.1 Kiritimatiellia bacterium | reverse complement strand
CAAGGGCACTTCGGCCTGTATGTGGAACAGGTGTCACAAACGTCTGCACACGGATGCCTGGGTCTATAGCGAGTTCCTGCCGATCGACGTCGGGATGGCATCGCCGGAGGACGCGGCGCAGGCTCTCTACTTTACGGAATGGGGGCTGGAACGTATCCGGCTGCCATTCGGCGGCGTTCTGTGTCAGCCCTCGAATTGGGTGCCATGGAAATGGTCCGTTCGCGATATGTTCGGCGGCGATTTGTTCCACCTTGCGCTGGCATACTGCCGCACCGGTTTGGGTGATGACGGCTGGGACATCATGCAGGGCGCCCTGCTGGAGAGCGCGTTTGCCGGCGCGGTGCCGGGCGGGCTAAGTCACATCGGGGCCGGAACGGACTTTGCCGACAACTATCACATGATCGCGCTCGCCGTGGTGGAAGGCCTGTTTGGGTTCGTCACCGACTATCCCAATGGGCGCGTGCGGGTCCAGCCTGCCTTTCCCCCCGCGTGGCCGGCGGCCTCCATTCAGACCCCGGACTTCAGTCTGAGCTACCATAGGGACGGCGATACCGACACTTACCGTCTCACGTTGGCGCGCGCAGCCGAAGCGGAATTTCGTCTGCCCGTGAATGCCGAGCGGATCCGACGTGTGACGTTCGGCGGCGCGGATGTTCCGTGGCGTTGCGAGGCCGGATTCGGCTGCACATGGGTGTGGATTCGGGCACCCCGGGAGAAAGAGGGTGTGGCGGTTATCGAGATCGCGAAGCGCTTCCAGGCACCGTCGGCTGTGACGGTGAGCGGTCAGGTCGGCGACGAGGCGCAATTGAAGGTGGCGCACGGCAAGATCACGGGTTGGCAGGATTTCCATGGGATTCTCGAAGATGCGCACCGGCAGGGCTCCGTCCTGCGTGGTCGGCTGGCGCGTAAGCCGGGGCATCATCTCGTACTGGGCGAAGTGCAGGCCGGCAAGTTGTCGTATCGCCAGTTGTTCAAGGTGCACATCGAGGATGCAAAGGCGGAGGTCGAGCGCGAGACGAGGACGCCGCGCGAGGCGCCGACGGCGGCAACCTGGACCTGTCTCGACTTGGCGCCGCACTACAACGGCGACATCCGCACCATCTTCCAGCAGCAGTACCTCTCGCCGCGCCCGCGCACGTGTTCCGTGCGTTTGGGTGTCGACGGCTATTCGGCATGGACCTTTCCATATTGGAGAGATCAGCCGCCGACGATTGACTTGGCGAACGTGGCGAAGCTCGATGGCGGCTCGGGGCGCATCATGACGCCTCAACGGGCGCCGTTCGCGCGGTTCGGCGAAGGAACGAACATTGCCTTCACGTCGCTGTGGGACAACTGGCCCCGCTCGGTGACGATCCCCGTGCGGCATGGGGCCGAGGCGGTGTGGCTGCTGGTGTGCGGCTCGACCTTCCCGATGCAGACGAGGATTGCCAATGCCGAGTTCCGTTTCCGCTACGCCGATGGCGTTGAGGAGAAACTGGAGCTCGTTCCGCCGCTGAACTTCTGGTCGCTCTGCCCGTGGGGTGGGACCGACTACAACTACGACCTCGATGCGTTCTGTCTGCCGGCGCAACCGCCCCCGACCGTGCAACTGGGCGGGAACTGTCGTGCGATGGTGCTGTCGTGGCGGCTGCGCCCGGGGGCCACGCTCGAAGCGGTGACTCTGGAAACGCTATCGCAGGACGTTGTGATCGGTCTGATGGGTGTCAGTCTGATGAACCCGGCGATTGAAGGAGAATGAATCATGCATGACGAGATCAAGAATCTATTGTGGAAACCCGACTGCGCGGAAGCGGTGCAAGCCTGTCACGCTTGGTGGGAGCACCGCGGCTTGGCGTTGGCTGTGTACGCGCCCCGGGATAAACCGATCGAGGACGTTCCGCTTCCTCCGCCCAATCCCAGCCTGGAGACGCGCTGGCTTGATCCGCACTATTGGGTACAGGCGAGGGTGTCGGAAATGACGCGTACATTTTACGGCGGAGCCGCGCTCCCCTATCACTTCAGCCTCATCGGCGGCCCCGGTAGCCTTGGGTTATTCCTGGGCGCCAAGGAGCGGCTCGCGGAAGACACCCTCTGGTACGACCCGTGCATCATCGATCCCGATCGTCATCCTCCCCTTCGGCCGGACTGGGCCGGAGCCTCATGGCAGCGGCATATGATCATGTTGAGTTACGCCGTCGAGCAGGCGCGTGGCCGCTATCTGGTCGGCATGCCTGACTTGATCGAAAATCTGGACACATTGGCGCAATTGCGCGGCGGCGAGACGCTGCTGATGGATCTGATTGAGCGACCCGCCTGGGTGAGGAAGACACTTGAGGAGATCAATCAGGCGTACTTCCAGTGCCATGAGCGCATGTGGGATGTCGTGCGCGACCCCTGGGGCGGCAGCGTGAGCATTGCCTTCGCGATATGGGGGCCGGGAAAGATGTCCAAGGTGCAGTGCGACTTTTCCGTCATGATTAGCGAAGCGATGTTCCGGGAATTCGTTGTGCCCCCTTTGATCGAGCAATGCGAATGGCTGGACCATTCGTATTTCCACGTGGATGGGACCCAGGCGCTCCACCATTTGCCCGCTCTCCTGGAAATCGAGGCTCTGGACGCCATTGAGTGGACGCCGCAGGCGGGCCTTCCGGGAGGCGGCTCGCCGCGATGGTTCGACCTCTACCGGCAAATCAAGGCCGCGGGCAAAAGCGTCCTCGCCATCGGTGTGGCGGCCGACGAAATCCTGCCGCTGATTGACGCGGTCGGCCCGGAGGGACTGTACATTAACACTTGGGTGGAAAACGAAACCACGGCACGGGAATGCCTGCGGCGCATCGGCTGGAAGGGAGTGTCATGACAGTATGAACCTTCTGCAAACAAGCAACGGCAAGATCACGGACGGCAAAAATGAAGTCCGTCTGCGTGGCGCCTTCATTGGCGGGTGGATGAACACCGAAAATTGGATGAACGGCTATCCCGGCACGGATCATGAACTGCGCGAGATGTTTGCCGCTGAGTTGGGAGCGGAGAACGCCTCCTTCTTCTTCGAGCGCTGGATGGACCATCACTTCACCGAAGCGGACGTGATTTTCCTCAGGCAATGCGGTGCGAACGCGGTGCGAATCCCTTTCAACTACCGGCACTTCGAAGACGATGCGCGCCCCTTCCATTACATTCAGAAGGGGTTTGCGCGGCTAAACCAGGCGTTGGGCTGGTGCGCAAAACATGGCGTTTACGCCGTGCTCGACCTGCATGCCGTACAAGGCTACCAGAATCACGATTGGCACAGTGACAACTCCACCCATCACGCGTTGTTGTGGCAACACCCGCACTTTCAAGACCGATTGACGGCGCTGTGGGAGGAGTTTGCGCGGCGTTACGCGGACAATCCGACAGTGGCCGGCTACAACATCATGAACGAACCGGCCAGTCGACCCACCCGCGCCACCCCGGCGCCGCCGCCCACGCCGTCCAATCGACCGGTCCTCAATGCCATCTATCGTCGTGTGGCGGCGGCAATCCGGGCGATCGATCCCCGACATATCATCTTCCTGGACGGCGACGAGTACTCCACGGTGTTCGACGGATTGGAGGCGCCTTTCACCGATAACCTCGTCTACTGCTTCCACGCTTACATTCCCCCGTCGATCGGTCGCGGCGCGTATCCCGGCAAGATCGACGGGCGACATTGGGATAAGTCCGCGATCCGCGAGCATACCGTTCAAAGCCAAGCCTATCGCTTTGCCGCGCGGTACAACGTTCCATTGCATTGCGGCGAATTCGGGGTGAACCTGGATGTTGCGCCGTGCGAGCGCTCCGATCGTCTCCGCGGCATAGACGATCAAATTGCCGTATTGGAGGAACTCGGCATCTCCTGGGCCACCGTCAACTACAAGGACATCGGCGACTATTTTTGGTTGGCGCCCTGGATCGGGATCGATCCGCAATCGCCCTATATGCGGCGGGTTGGTCCCCTACTGAAAGTCAAGGCGTCGCTGCGAGCCGATACTTGGTTCGATCCCGTCGCCGGCGTCTCTCCGGCGGACCAGGCGTTGCGCGAACTGGCCGGCATGTTGTCCGGTCCCTCGGATCGGGCCGGCAGCGGTACGCATGAGGACTTGAAGCGCCTTCTTGATGGCCTTCCATGGCACATAGCGCAATCGGCGCACGAGCACGTCGAACAGCTATTGCTTACGGCCTTTGCCCGCGCTTTCAAGGGAATGACGGAATCCCAGTTGGACGAGGCATTGGCGTCGTTTCGGCACGAGCGCTGCCTGGTCAATCGGGACTGGCTGGCGGTCCTGACAAAATGGATGAACGAACCTTGGAAAAGAAGACCCATATGACTGAAATCCCCTGGATCACGGGAATGTTCCGCCACATCCTGCACCCGCCCGGCATGACGACGGGCGCTCAGAACCGCTCTTCCGAGCAATGGTACATCAACGACCATTGCTTCGTGGTTGATCCATCCGACCGCTTACACTGGTTCGGCATCACGAACCCGTATCCCCCGGATGGCTCCAGTCGCTACTATGCGCCGGGAAGCCATCGACACATTGGGCACGCGGTTGCCGAACACCCCTTCGGCCCATGGGAGACGCGGGAGTATGCCTTTGTTTTGCCGGAGGGAACGTCAGAGGGCGTGGGCGCGCCCTATGTCGTGCGTAGCCAAGAGGAGTATCTGATCGTCGGCTACACGGCCAGGTGGTTCGCTTCGCGCAGCCAGGACCTTGAATCATGGCAGGCCATCAAAGACGTAGCGCCCCCTGATCTGGGAGAAGCAGGACGCGACCCGTGCGTGCTTCGCCTGGATGACGGCACCTGCCTGCTCTACCTGGCCGGCGTGCACAACGGTCTCAGTTCCGTGCTGCTTGGGACGAGCCGCGATCTTCTTCACTGGAAGCGGGAAGAACCCGCCCTTCGCACGCCCATCCCAAGCCCGTACGGTGTCCTGGAGTCGCCTTTCGTTCACAGACGCGGCGACGACTACTATCTGTTTGTGAACTTCAGTCATCGCCAGTACGAAGAGACGCTGGTTTTCCATAGCCGGGACCCTCGCCGGTTTGACTGGGACGCTCCCTTGTGCACGCTTTTCGGACACGCCAGCGAGTTGTTCGAGTGGCACGAACGAACTTTTATCAGCCACTGTGGAATAGAGGACCGTCATTGGGCGGATTGCGGCGCACCCTACGGGCTGTGGCTGGCGGAACTGGGCTGGTCAAAACCAGTCCAGCAACCTTGATTAGCGAGGCGGCGTACGCCTGGCGCTATCATGGACTGCGGACGACTGAATATGGACATGGGTTTGGAAGGAAAAATCATGAAGCCCGGCAATCGTTTCGTCGATGACATGCTGGATCTGAACGACCCGGAGTCGTGTGACGACATCGTCTGGCTCGCCGGATTTCCTGCGCGGGTCGAGGCGATCGACAATGCCGTCCATATCGATCTGCCGTTCCGTGCGGTGGACCTGCGTTCCACAGGAGCGGGACCTCTTCCCAAGTGTCCGGAACAAATTCGCACGCTTGTCGTCCGTGCCTATGGCCCCGAAATTGTCCGCCTGTCACTGATCGCCGGGCAATCCATTCCCGACGACAAAAACCCGATTCTGGAATGGGACCAGACTCTGCTCCAGGAACCGCTGACGGTCCGGCTCTCGGGAAATGGATGGGAGATCGCGGACCGGATGGGTACTGTCCGGATGCATATCGCGACATGTCTCCCGCCTATTCAATTCTGGAGCAACCGTTTCGCTCCGCCGGCCGAAATGTTCGCGGCCACGGTCATCCCGGACGGACGCTGCACCGTCCCTTTCATGGACCACGATACGATCGTTCCGCCCCATTTCGGGTCTCTTTCGCTCGCCTATTTGACCCGTCGGGACCAGGTAAGTCGCATGACCTTTTCGGTCCATGCAGCGCCTAATGAATCCTTCGCAGGGACGGGTGAACGATTCGCCCCTCTCAATCTCGCCGGACGGACCATCCTCCTGGAAAATGCCGATGCACTAGGAGTCAACAATCGCCGGGCCTACAAGAACGTGCCGTTTGTCGTCTCCAGCCGCATGTACGGTGTCTTTGTTCTCACCTCGGCACATGTCCGGTGGTCGCTGGCCGATATATCCACCCGCGCGTCTCAAGCCATGGTGGAAGATGAAGCGCTCGATCTCTTTTTCATTGGTGGAGGAACGGTGGAGCGCATTGTACGGAACTACCGCCGCCTTACGGGATTTCCTCGTCCGACTCCCCGCTGGTCTCACGGCCTATGGATGGGTCGCTGGACGTATTTTTCCTCCCAAGAGGTTGAAAACGTGGTGGACCGGTTGAGAAAGGAACGCTTTCCTTGCGATCTGATTCACATCGATACGGGCTGGTTCCCCAAAGATTTTCTTTGCGAGTGGGAGTTCAGTCCCGAGCGCTTCCCCGATCCGGCCGAGTTCATGCGCCGGCTGCGGCTTCGGGGTATACGTCTCACGCTCTGGCAGGAACCCCGCATCGGTGCAGGCAATAGGCTCCTGAAGACGGCGGTTGAGAATCGCTATTTGGCGGTGAGCCGTCCGCAGCCCGGCGCCGGCGCATTGGAGGCAATGAAGCAGAATCAAGGGGGAAATTTCGACTTCACCAATCCGGATGCGGTGCGGTGGTATCAGGGACTGTTGGCGCGTGTGCTGAAGCTGGGGGCCGCAGTGATCAAGACTGATTTTGGCGAAGAAATCAATATGGACGCCGAATATGCCTGCGGACTTCCGGCAAAGAAAGTCCATAATCTACACGCCTTACTGTATCAGCGGGCTGCCTGGGAGACGACCCGTGAGGTCACCCATGAACCGATGATCTGGGCGCGCGCCGGATGGGCCGGGTGTCAGCGTTATCCGGCGCATTGGGGAGGAGATCCCTCCTGCACCTGGGACGGAATGGCCGGCACATTGCGCGGTGGCCTGCATCTGGGCGTGTCTGGATTCGGCTTCTGGGGACACGACGTGTCCGGTTGTCACGGCCTGCCGAACTTCATGAACAACCGACCCAGCGACGAAGTATACCTGCGGTGGACGCAGTTCGGCGTGTTCTGCTCACACATGCGCTACCATGGCACATCTCCCCGCGAGCCCTATGAATACCCCGGCGTGGCGGATCTGGTGCGCGAATGGTGGAAGCTGCGGTATGCTCTGATCCCGTATCTTGCGGAGCAGAGCGACATTGCTACGCGGACCGGCTATCCGGTACTTCGGGCCATGATGTTCCGCGACGCCACGGATCCATTGTGCTGGCGTACGGACGATCAGTTCCTGTGCGGCGAGCATCTCCTGATAGCCCCCATCATGAATTCGGAGGGCGTCCGCGACGTGTATCTGCCGGCAGGCCGGTGGGTGGACTTCTGGACCGGCGAGCTCGTTGAAGGGCCGCGAGTCTTGCGCGCGGTGGCCATGCCGCTCTCGCGCCTGCCGGTCTACGCGGCGTTCGGCGCGGCCATCCCGGTGTATCCGGATCCCGTGATGTGCACCGACGAGATGGACTGGGCGAAATGCGCGACGCTGGTGTTCGATGAGCGCTATCGTGGTTTCGCCGCCTCAATCCTCGGCCGATGGATAGCGCTGTGAAATGGACTGCATTGCCACGCATTGTGCACACAGCATCAATCGGTTAGTATAGTGCAGCATGCAACCACAACATGAGCGAGCGGTCGCAAGACTGCGGGCAGCATATGAGCCGGACGACCGTTACCTGGCGCTGATCGTTGTCGGTTCGGTCGCGGCTGGTACCGCCAGCGACGATGCCGATGTCGATCACATCGTCGTGGTGACGGACGAGGAGTTCACGCGCCGGATGGCGAGCGAAACGGTGCACTACTGGACGCGCGATCTGTGCGATTATCCCGGCGGCTACGTGGAAGGCAAGTTCGTCAACCGCAATTTCGTTGTGGAGGCGGCGGCCCGCGGCTCGGAGCCGGCCCGCGCGCAGTTTGCCGGCGCCATGGTCGTGTTTTCGAAAATTCCCGGACTCGACGCGCTGGTGCGGCAGATTTCGGTGTATCCTGAAAAGGACCGGGAACGAAAGATCCGCAGCTTCTACGCGCAACTTAAGGTGCTGCGCGATTATCTCCAATACGGCGAGCAGCGGGGCGACCGCTTCATCGTGCTGCGCGCGGCCGCGGGGATCGCGCTGTTCGGTGGCAGGTTGATACTGGCGCACAACCGTATCCTGTACCCGTATCACAAGTGGTTTATGCGCGAAGTGCGGAAGGCGCCCGCACAGCCGCCGGAACTGCAGGGCCTTCTCGATGCTTTTCTGGCGGCGCCATCCACGGCTGCCTGCGACAGCTTTTGCGCCTGCATCGTGGCGTACATGCAGTTGCAGCGCTTCGATGACGGATTTATCAGCCGGTTCGTGATGGATACGGAGTGGAGCTGGCTGCTTGGCGGCGGGCCGGTGGAGGACTGGTAGGCCGGGCTGACGGCGGACAACAGCTCGACTCTAAAACGTGGTGGGGGGCATTCCATGAAAAAGTGGCTTTGCGGCTTGTCGCTGATTGGCGTGACGTTTTCCTGCGCGGCGCTGGACTCGTCCGATCTACTCTTCCAACTCTCGTTCGAAAACGGCCTTGCACCGGAACTCGCTCGCGGCAGCGCGGCGCCGGTGACGCTGCCCACCAACATGACCGAACGGCTGGTGGAGGGACTGTTCGGCAAGGGGTATCGCTTCGGCGGCCAGGGCAGCGGCGTCGCGTATGCCACCGGCCACGAGGCTGGGGGGGCGGCCTGCGACGAGATGTATGCCGCCCCGGCCAATTTCTTCGGAGATTTCGGAACCGTGGCGTTCTGGATCAAGCAGTTGCCGGTCTACAAGCAGCGCCCCACTCACAATACGGGGTGCTGCCTGTTCCTGTGTAACGGACCGGGCATCTTCCAGATCATGAAGGACTACAGCGTTCTCTCCCACCACTACGCGGGTACAGGCTCTGGGATGACTGACGGCCTTGCCGAAAAGGAATACCAAAACGAGTGGTTGCACGTGGCGGTCACTTTCCAGAAGGGCCGCACACAGTCCTTTATGAATGGCGGCGGAGGTCTTCCCTGTGCCGCAGGCGTACTGGAACCAACGCCGAAGACATTTTTGATTGCCTCCCCAACCACTGACCCGATCCAGGACAACGCGGTGATGGACGAGGTGCAGATTTTCCGGCGGCCATTGTCGGAGGAGGAGGTCATCAGCCTGTTCGAGCGGGGCCACGTGACGGTCTTGCAGCCGGTTGGCTATGGTGGCACGATCGAACCGCGGCGCGCCTTCGCGCCGGCTGTCCTGACGGCGCCACGCCCGCCGGCGCCGATCGCCGTGGACGGGAATCTCGCCGAGTGGCAAAGCCTGCCGGCCCACGGAGGCCTGGTCGAACGTCGTGTTGGCGTGCTGGATGCCGACGATGCGCGTTTCTGGATCGCGGCGGACGATCGGAACCTCTACCTGGCGTTCCGCACCGAGGTGGACAAGGAGCTTCAGGCCGATCCGACCCATGTGAAGTACCCCACCGGCCAGTACAAGGCGCTGACCACGGCACGGGACGGCGATGTCGACGCCGACGATTATGTCGAGTGGTCGCTGCAAAGCGCGGGCGGTCAGACCTACCGCTTTGCGATCAATGCGAGGGACGCTTTGCTGGATAGTCGGGACGGGGACAAGAGCTGGAACGGCAATGTGCAGTTCAAGAGCCGGTCGGACTTTGCGGACTGGACCGCGGAACTGGCGATTCCGCTCGCGGATGTGGGCATGCGAGCCGGCGAGACGGTGGCATTCAACGCGACGCGTTCGTGGAAGCTGTTCAAGTCCGCTCAGAACAGCCTGTGCATTGACGCACGCAGCCAGCCGGCCATGGGCAAGCTCACGCTCGGGGCGCCGGCGGCCGTATCGGTGTCCGCGCTCGGCGCGCCGGACAAGGGCGATATCCGCGTGACCGGCGCGATTGTGGGGCCGGCGGGCGCGTACACCGTACGCCTGATCGGCAGCGGTCGTAACCAGGGCTTCACGAACGAGCAGAAGGTGGCGGTGAATCGGGCGCCGGCGGTCTTCGAGATTGCCTGGAGGATGAAGCGGCCCGGCGATGTTGGCCTGGTCGTTGAGACGCTCGATCCGACGGGGCAATGCGTATTCCGCCGCGCGATCCCGGTGGTGTATGCCCGCGCTTCATCCATGGAACTGGCGAACTACCCTGGTTGGGGCAAACTGGATGTCAAGGTTCGCCCCGCGTGGGCGCCGGACATGGCTAAACTGCGGGCGGAGGTGACGCTGGAGCGCGCCGGCAAACCCGTGCAGACACAGACGATTGCGCGTTTCGACGGCGCCGAAGAAAAGGCGCGTTTCGAGACCAGGGAGATCGCGATCGGCCAATACGAGGTGGCCGCGCGGATCTTCAGGGACAAGACGCTGGCAGGCGAGAACCGCCTGCCTTTCGAGAAAAAGCCTCTGCCGGAGTGGTTCCATAGCAAGGCGGGAATGACGGACAAGCCGCCGGCGCCGTGGACGGACGTGAAGGTGCGGCAAAGAGGGAGCCAGGTTTCAGAGGGGGTTCAGGGTTCAGGGGTCAGGGGTCAGGGAGAGACGGTGGTTGAATGTCTGCTGAAGGAGATCGCGTTCCGCGACACGCTGTTTCCGGCGGAGATTCTGTCGAACGGGGAGATGCTGTTGGCGCGGCCGGTGGGCTTGCGGGTCAAACGCGGCGGCCGGGAGACAACGCTCACCACGGGGCGTTTTGCGATCGAGTCGCGGGACCGGCGCAAGGCCTGCTGGGAGACGACGGCGCAGGACTCGAACCTGACGGTGACCGTGACGGGCTCGATCGAATTCGATGGTTTCACGTGGTTTGCCGTCACTCTATCGGACGCGTCGGACAGGTCCAACCAGTCCGGCACGGCCGCGGCCGTGGATTGGGTGGCGCTGGAGATGCCGTTGCGCCGGGAATGTGCCACGCTCAGGACCATCGCCGGCCGGGACTTGCCGACGCAGTACGGCGGGTATTGGTTCGGCAACGAGAAGGCAGGATTGCAGTATCACTGGCAGAGCAACCAGGGTTGGGTGCTGGCCGGCGAGAGCGGCCGGATTGACGAGACCAACGGCGAGGTCGTGCTGACGATTCCCTTCATTCAGAAGCGCGTGGATTTGAGCAAGCCGCGCACGGTTTCGCTGGGTTGGGCGATCACGCCGTCGAAGCCCATCCGTAAGGACTGGCGCGAAGTGTATCTATATCGCGGCGTCAGCTATGCCTATGCCGATCACGCCGGGGCTTCGCCCAACTACGCCGTGCCGCACGAGAAGCAGGAGACGTACGACCTGTGGCGGTACCGGCTGGAGCAGGAGACGATGCTGTGGCCGATTACCTGCTACTACGCCTTTGGGCCGTTCATGTGGAACGGATCGCCGGAGTATGCGGACTGGTGTTGGGAGTGGAGCCAGGGGAGCGCCCCGCTGCCGCCCGATCCGAACAGCAAGTTCTGGGGAGGCGCCGGCTGCCACAACTCGTCGGCCGTGAATCTGCAACTCTTCCTGCTGGAGAAGTACTTGGCCGGGTATCCGCAGGAGGGCATCTACTTCGATTGCATGGGGCCGAGTTTGTGCAGCAACGAAGCGCACGGATGCGGATATGTGGACGACGCCGGCGCGCGGCAGCCGGAGCAGCAGTTGCTCGCGGACCGGCGCTACTACGAGCGCATCTACAACCTCATCAAGGCCCACAACCCCAGGACCGGAGGCTGGGTGCGCCATCACGATTGGTCGCCTAACATGGTCTCCGCCGCGTTCTGCGACGACAACTGGCTGGGCGAAGGAGCTTGTGGCGCGATCGTCGCCGACCCCAAACACAACTACTACGATCTCGTGACTCTGCCTGGGATGCGGCTGCAGTACGGCAAGGAGCACTGGGGACATCTGACGAGTTGGCTCACGGAAATGGGGGTCTATGTCGGTAACGACCCGGAGGCGAGGGCGGATGTGTACGGCAAGATGGTTAAGCCGCCCAAGGACGGTGAGCCCGGCGAGTGGATTCTGCCGAAATGGAAGGACTACGAGCACGTGGCCGGTTTGGCGATCGTTCACGACCTTCCGCAGGTAGGCGGCAACAGCCTGGATGTGCCGTGGTGGAAGGTGCAGGAGGTCGAGCGCCTGATGGGCTGGGACGACCATGTGGAGTTCACCGGCTACTGGGAGAGCGGCGACCGTCTGACGGTCCAAGGCGGCGTGCCCGAGAAGATCGTCTGCGCGCTCTACCGCCGGCCCGCGAGCGCGCCGCCGGCGACATTCGTCACCAACTGCGCCGCCTATAATCCGTGGGGCACGACCTACGGGGTCTTCTATACGAAGGACGGCTGCCGCGCGAAGCTGAGGGCTGCGGGCGCGAACAAGAACGGATGGCTCATCCTGGCGCCGATGAACAATACCGATGAGGATGTCACGCTCACGCTCAAGCCCGACCTGCCGGCGTTCGGCCTGGAAGCGTTGGCAAACGGCCGGCTGCGCGACATCTATCGGGACTATGAAGGCGACTGGAAGAAAGACGACATGCGCCTCCAATTCCAGCCGGAGGGCGAGTCATTCCCCATGACCACAGGCGTCGCCGTAGTGCCGGTGGCGAAGCGCAACTTCCGCATGCTGCTGCTGGAACCGCGATAGCGGCAGGATGATTTCAGCCCACATTTCCACTTGCCAAGACTCGATCCAGTTCGTATATTCTTGTCCATACAACTTGTACGAATAAGTTGTTGGAACAAGTCTGCAACAGGTTATCATGAACGCAGTCATGCCACGCGCGCGCGCGTACCTCCGTATCGCTGACGAATTGCGGGCAGATATTGGCCGGCAATGCCAACCTGGCGATATGCTCCCGTCCGAGAACGATCTGGTGAAACGTCACGCGGTCCATCGCGGCACCATTCGCCAGGCGTTGGATGTCTTGGTGCGCGAAGGTTTGATCCAGCGCTATCACGGCCGAGGAACGGTCGTCGTGGACCGCCTTGCCACGGGGGAGTTTGCCGTCGTGGTGAAGCCGCAGTTCCTTGGCGCCGATGCCTCCCCGTATTGGGCGACAGCCGCGGCGGCGATCGGAGAGGCGCTGAGCACCCGTAACTCACGATGGGGCGCCAAGCTCCACCTTGGCCGCCTTTGCGAGGACTCGGCAGAACATCGGGCCAGCCTGGATCTGTTTGAGGCTGAGGTCCTGAAGCGATTGCGGGGCGTGTTCGCGTTCCACTGGCTGGGCCCACGGGAGAAGGAACTCAGAGCCGCGCGAGTGCCGGTGGTGCAATTTGGGGCGCATGTAGATGACGCCGCCACTCCTTGGGACGAACCGCTAAGAAACTCGGTTGACTTCGACCACCCGTCGTTCTACGAGCAGGCACTTGTTCATCTCAAAAAGGCGGGTTGCCGCAACATCGGGGTGCTTGTGCATGCGCTTCCCGATTGCTCCGCGCGTTATCTAGATGTGATCGCCCGTTGCGTGGAGGCACAAGGTCTCCAAATCAGCCCGGGCTGGCTTCGAGCACGCGCGGAGACTGGCGGATCGGTGGAACAGGGGGGCTACGAGACTTTCCGTCGGTTGTGGGAGACGTCTCCACGTCCGGACGGCCTCTTGGTGACGGACGACATGATCTGCCGTGGCGTGCTACGCGCGAGTCTGCAACTCGGCATCGAACTTCCGGGCCACCTGCGCTTGATCTCGCACGCGAACCGCTGTGTGACGCTTCCCTATCACAAGACGGTTACGCGGATCGAATTCGATCCGGCGGCGCAGGCCCGGGCGGCCGTGGACCTGATGCTGCGGTTGCTGCGGAATCCGGAGGCGGCCGAACCGACCATCCGCGTTCCGGTGACCTTGATAAAAGGGGAGACGACCTGAAGTGAGCGCAGGCATCCCGATGGCCGTGCGCCTGCTTCCATAAACTGATAGGGACAAATATCGGAACAGTGCTTCAACATCACAACGCAAACAAACAAGGAGACCGGTATGAAGAGGCAGATACAGGCATGGTTGACAGTCGCCATGATGGTCTGGACGGCTGTGAGTGCGCGGGCAGCGACGATCAACGTGGATCTCAATTACGGTAGCGGTCCCACATTTTCCGGCACCGCCGCGGCGCCCGATTCAGGCACCACGTGGAACGGGGTCACTGTGGCGACGGCATGGCCGACGCTGGGGACCACCACATCGGGTGCCTTGGTGGATTCGACCAATGCCGTTTCCCCGGTCTCATTCTCACTGTCTAACGTGGGCGGATACGATGCCGGTTCCGCCAGCGTGGCGTCTGAGCTGATGAGAGACTTTGCGGC
>JAQULY010000086.1 GCA_028718445.1 Kiritimatiellia bacterium | reverse complement strand
ACCAGCAATTCGACCAGGGTGAACCCAGGTTCTCCGGTTCTATGTGTTGCTCGCATGCTTGTCCGATCGCGCGGAGGTCGCCCGCGCCGGCCTACCATTGGACAACCCACTGATAGCTCTTTTCCTTGATAACGAACGGATTCCTGCCTAGCGACCAGGCGATGGCATTGCCACGAACCAGCAGTTCCTCCGGTACCTTGCCCGGGTCCGCCTTTAAAGCCGGATTTTCCATCAAACCGTCGTAGTTGAAATCGAGGTTGAAGTAGAAGGGCTGTCGCCACCTGTCCATCAAGCCCTGCTGCAGTTCGTCTTTCTTCAGCTCAAGGTAGATTCTGGAAGCGTTCAGCACCTTCAAATTGGCGACCGTGGTGGGGTAGCCTCCAATCGTCGCCGGAGCGACATCGAAGAAGGCGCTGGGAGCCGGAAACCCGTGTTGATCCTGCAAATACAAGTTCCAGGCAGCCACGATCTGACGCGCCGTGTCGCGCGCCTTGGCCCGCCAGGCGCTATCGCGGGACGACTGCATCAGCGAAAGGGTGACGGCGGTCAGAATGGCGATGATCGCCACGACGACCAGCATCTCGACCAGCGTAAAGCCGGCCATGCGGGCTGACAGTCCCCAGTCACGACTCTCGTTATTGCCCCGGTTGGCCATAGATATTGTCCTTGTTCAGCGCATTCGCGCGGTTACCGGGATCGCTGCCCTCGTAGTCGTAGTCGGGGCCCATCGAGAAAAGCAGATAGCTCTGATGCGGCGGCGGCGAATGGTAGACAAACTCATGGTCCCAGCCGTCCAGAACCGTGGCATGGTAATTGTAGTAGGACCGCGAACTAGCCCCTTTGATGCTGCGTGCCACTCCATCTCTATAAAGGATCTCATTGATAAACGGCGCCAAGCGCTGAGCAGCTTTGCGGTCGCGAATTTGATCCTTTCTCACCTTGTTGTGTTGAAGCCACTGTACGCCATCGAACAGGGCCTTGCCCCAGGTGCTATCGGCGCCATACACATCATCGTTACGCGACACGAGGAAGGAAATCAAACCAAAGGTGAAGACCGGCGCGTCATCCCAAGGCTGTGTGGCCAGAGCAGGAATCAGTTCTTCGCGAAGATGCGCGGGGTCCGCATACTCGTAGCGCAATGGCTGTATCTTTACGGGCGCGTGTTTTGGGGGGGCCGCCGGTGAGTAATACAGTTTAGTGTCGTAATATGGCACCGGCGGATACTGGCCATATTCGGCGTAGAACTCCTCCAGCGCGGCCGTGAGGCGGGCGAGCCTGGCCACGGTGGCGGCCTCCGTGTTCTTGGGAGCGGCGGAACCGACAATTTTCAACACCAGCCCGGTCAGGATCGCGATGATCACGATGACCACCAGCATCTCAACCAGCGTGAAGCCCTTTCGCCGCCGTGCTGTTGCGCTCTTTGCCTTCATGGCCGTCCTCGCTTCAAGGTCTGCCCGGTAGTCGCAGTCCGCGGTCATCCCTGGGAACCTCCAAGTTTGGTGATGATGGAAACCAGCGGCAGGAACATGGCGATGACGATCGTGCCGACCACGACCGCCAGGAACATGATCATGACCGGTTCGATGATCGAGGTCAGACCGGCCACGGCATTATCCACCTCATCCTCGTAGGTATCGGCGATGCGCGTCAGCATATCGGGCAGCGCGCCCGTCTCCTCGCCGACCTCCACCATGCTGACCACCATGGGCGGGAAAACCTTGGCCGTCTCCATCGGCGCAGCCATGGTTTCGCCCTCCTTGACGCTGTCGTGCACGCTCTGCAGCGCGCGCGCGATCACGGCATTGCCGGCGGTGTCGCGCACGATGCTGAGCGCCTGCAACACCGGCACGCCCGACGCCATCAGCGTGCCGAGGGTGCGCGTCAGGCGGGCAATGGCCGTGCGCCGCGTAAGCGTGCCGAAAACCGGCATGTGGATGGCCAGGCGATCCATCATCAGGCGTCCGTTCGCGGTGGCCGACCAGATCTTGATCAGGACCACGATGGCGAAGATGCCGACGGCCGCGACGATGAAATTCTGTTTGAACAGGTTGCTGGCGGCAATCACGAAGCGCGTGATACCAGGCAGTTGCGCGCCTTCCAGCAGATCGCGGAAGATTTCCTCGAACTTCGGAATCACGCCGACCAGCAGGAAGCCCGTGATGCCGATGGCCGCCACCAGCACCACCGTCGGGTAGATCATGGCGCCCTTGACCTTGTTCTTGATCTTCTCGGCCTTCTCCATGAACTCCGCGAGACGGGCCAGCACCAGCTCGAGCACGCCGCCGGCTTCGCCCGCGCGCACCATGTTGACATACAGGTTGTTGAAGATGCGCGGATACAGATTCAACGACTCGGAGAAGGTGCTGCCGCTTTCGACCGATTCGCTCATGCCGTTCAGCGCCTCGCGCAACTGCGTATTGCGCGTCTGCCGGTGCAGCACGCGCAGGCCGCGCAACAACGGCAGACCCGCCTGCACCAGGGTCGCCAACTGCCGCGTCAGAATCATCAGGTCCTTGGGCTTGACACGCGGTGTCAGGAACTTCGGCAGCTTGATCTCCATCTGCATGGCGCCCTTGCCCGCGGCCGGCTTGGCGGCCTTGGCATGGGCGGCCGGCGCCTGACGTCCCCCGCCGCCGCCGCCCACCTGACCTATGGCCGTGGGAAAAAGCCCTTGAGCGCGAACCTGCGCCACGGCCTGCGATTGCGTGGCAGCCTCCACCACGCCACGCGTTTCCTTGCCCGCGGCATCCATGGCGATGTAATTGAACTTCGGCATGCGGCGACTCCCGAGAGACGCGCCAAATCAAGAATGCTAACCGTCTCTCATTTCTAAGAATAGTGTAGCAGAACCAGTTCGCGATCGGCTACCCAAAAATGTTTCAGGCTCCACCCCCGTTGCCAGTCCTGTCTTGTGAGAGTATGCTAATGGTATCTGTTTGGGATGCGGGTATGGCGGATATACTGTTCATCTGTACCGGCTGCGCTAAGCACCTGGCCGTGGATCAGGCAGGCGTCGGTGTCATCATCGCCTGTACCACCTGCGGCCAGAAAGTGCTGGTGCCGAACGCCAGCATCTTCTTCAGTTGCTCGCACTGCCACGCGGAACTGGCGGCGCCGCCGGGTCTGGCGGGCGAAGAGTTCAACTGCCCGAGCTGCGAGGGTGTGCTGGTGGTGCCGATGCAGGAGGAGGACGAGTCCTCCAGCGTGTCCGAAGACCCGCCGGAGACCGTGAACGAGCAGAACCGGCCGGATGCGCCGCAGGTCTGTTCCAGTTGCGGGCAGGAAACGGCGCGTGGCGCGGTCGTCTGCACCGCTTGCGGCGCCTATTTGCTGACGGGTGGTACCGTTCACCGGAAATACAAACCAGTGACGCGGGCGACATCGCTCGAAGAGGAGCTCAGAGGCAGCGCCTAGCCGGGCGACGATTACGGAAACATGGGGAGATTCAATATGGCCAAGATACTGGTGCTTTATTACTCGATGTACGGTCATGTCGAAACGCTGTCCTCCGCCATCGCGGAGGGCGCCAGGTCAGTTAAAGGCGCGGATATCACCGTCAAGCGGGTGCCTGAGACCATGTCGCCGGATGCGGCCAAGCGCAATGGCGTCAAGCTCGATCAGGCCGCACCGGTGGCGTCGCCGGCGGAGCTGGCCGGCTACGACGCCATCATCTTCGGCACGCCCACGCGCTTCGGCAACATGGCCGCGCAGATGCGCAACTTTCTCGACCAGACCGGCGGACTGTGGGCCAAGGGGGCGCTGGTCGGCAAGGTCGGCAGCGTCTTCTGCAGCACCGGCACGGGCGGCGGCAACGAAAGCACGATCATGAGCTTTGTCAACACCCTCATGCACCACGGCATGATCTATGTCGGCCTGCCGTATGCCTGCCCGGAACTGACGGACATCAGCGAGACCAGGGGCGGCTCGCCCTGGGGCGCGGCCACCATTGCCGGGGCGGATGGCTCCCGCCAGCCTTCGGCCAAAGAACTGGCCCAGGCGCGCTTCCAGGGACAGCACGTGGCGCGCATCGCGGTCAAGCTTGTGGGTCAGTGAGAGGTGAGATGGGGCGCGAGTGGGGTGCATGTGAGCCGGAGCGATTTGCTGACCGTGCCATGAGGGCGTGGAGGCGTAGCACGTAGGCAGTGCCAACACATAAACGGCTACCCTTGAACGGACGATCTTACACGAGAATCGGGAGAAACGCTCAACGCCGATACCCACCTTCGCCTGACGGCTACGGTGCGTCCCGCGTCCCGCGCTTCTACCTTCGCGCGATTTCCAGCGCGGTAGCGCGGGACCTATGGGACCGCGCAGTTTGGAGCGCTTTCCCGTCTTTCCTTTAAGACAATCCGGTTAAGGGTAGGCGTTTAGGCGTAGGCGTTGTAACCAGCCAGAGTTGAGAGTTGAGCGTTCGGCGTTTTTCGTTCCTTGACCACTGGAGGGCGCGGTTACACCCGTGCCGCCGATCTTTTCACAGCTTCTGACCCGTTACCCCGGAATTTTCTTCGCTGGAGTTCTTTTCGTTGACGGTTACGCCGACGTGGCTGCATAATGCGGCTCGTTGCCCGTTTCCAGGGCGGCGGCCGCGCCACGTGCGCGGTGAATGTGTGTGTGGTCGGATATGGTGGTGTTTACATAGGGGGTACTATGCATGCGTTCCCGGGGGGAATGAGGGGAAGTCGTTGTCGCTGCGTTGCGCGCGGCGGTTCGGTGGTCGGCCTATGTGCGTGCGCGCTGTCGCTATCGTTGTTGTTGCCTGTCCCCGCGCAGTCCGGTGACGCCGATTGGGATGGCATCCCGGACAGCGTCGAGGAGCAGACGACGATGGTTGTCGCCTGGGGCGACAACTTCAACGGTCAGTGCAGTGTGCCCGCCGGCATGACGGACGTGGTTGCCGTAGCCGCGGGCAGTTATCACAGTGCGGCGCTGTTGTCCGATGGAACCGTCGTGTGTTGGGGCGATCCCGCATTCGGCAAGTGTCAGGTTCCGGCCGGACTGACGGATGTCATCGCCATTGCCGCTGGCGATAGCCACACCGTGGCGCTGCGGTCTGACGGCTCGGTTGTGGCGTGGGGTTCCTCCACCCGTACCGCGGTGCCGTCGTGGCTGACGCAGGTCACGGCGATCGCGGCGGGGGTTGGGTACTCACTGGCGGTCTCCGCGGATGGCAGCGTGGTGATGTGGGGCTCGGGTGGTTCGCAGATGTTGTTGGGCGCCGGCAGCGGCGCGGTGGGTGCCGCGGCAGGCATGCCGGCGCTGGCCTGGCACGGCGATGGATCCATCACGGCGTGGGGCGCCACGCCGCCCGCGGGGCTCGATGGCGTGATCCAGGGCTCCGCCGGTCTGGAGCACTGCGCGGCGGTGAGGAGCGATGGCGCGGCCTTCACGTGGCCGTCGGACCAGACCTGGGGACCTCCTCCATATCCGTGGCTGCTGCCGGCGGAGGGTGTGGCCGGCGTGACGGCGGCGGTCGCGACCTATTTCCGCACGGTGCTGACCAAACAGGACGGCACACTGGAAATCTACGGCCGCAACTGGTTCCGCGGCTGCGAGCCGCCACAGGTCTCCATGCCGTGTTACGGCGTCAGTTCGATGGACCTGCACAGCCTGGCGATCACGCATCTGGACCCGGCCAACCCGGACACCGACGGCGACGGCATCTATGACGGCGATGAGATGTTGCCATGGGTTGGAACCAGTCCCGTCATGCGCGACACCGATCAGGATGGCATGGACGATCTGGACGAATTCATGTTGGGCATGGATCCGCTGACCTACGATGCCGACAGCGACGGCATGCCTGATGGATGGGAATGGTTCACCGGTCTGAGTCAGATGCCGGAGCAGGATGCATGGGACGATCCCGACGGCGACGGCTTGGACAATGGCACCGAATGGGGGCTGGGCAGCGATCCGCTGTCATTCGATACGGATGGCGACGGACTGGACGATGGCACGGAGATGATGTACGGGCTCGATCCGACGGACGGGAACGACGCCCTTCAGGACGCGGATGGCGATGGGCTCTCGAATGCGGACGAGATCGCCGCGGGTACCATGCCCGGGCTGCGCGATTCGGACGGCGACGGCATGGACGACGGGTGGGAAGTGCGCCACAATCTGAACCCGACAGTGGCGAACGGCGGTGCCGATGCCGATGGCGATGGGCTCTCGAACCTGGCCGAGTATCGCCTGGGCACCAATCCCATCAAGCCCTCCACGTGCGTCACGGCTGCGGCCGTGGCCTTGCGCGTGACCACTCCGCGACGGCAGGGAGGGCGGCCATGAGACACTCTTCCTTCTTCAGTTGGCCTACCCGCGCATGCCATCGGTCAACGCTGGTCATGCTTGCAGCCGCCATGCTGGCATGCCTCTGCGGCCAACCTACCTGCGTTCGCGGCGAGGAACCGCTCGCCGACCGCTACGGCATTGCCGACTGGCCGGACGAACCTGAATGGCGCGCACTGACGAACCACCTGCAGGCCTGCTACCTAGCCGTTCGCATGCGTTGCGAAGCTGCCGGGGGAGACGGTAGCGCGCTTGCCAAACCGACATTCGTGTTTCCATATAGTGACTACCTCAGTCTGGCTGCCGCGATTGAGGGACTGTGCTCCGCTTATGTGGTGCATACAAATGCTAATGCCAACGGGAACTTCGACTATTGGCTGCAGCAGCATCCCAATGAGAGGCCGCCATGCTGGACCGCTGAGAGCTTGCGTGCCTATTGCGGCATAGACATATGGGGCAACGACTCGATCCTGACGAGTTGGGCCGTCTGTGATCGCTCGATCCAGACGCAGTTGGTGACCGCGATAAATGTCCTGCGCATGACCGTCTGGGAAGCGGCGCCAGTGAGATCTGAAGGCAGCAGCAACACCAGGATCTGGGAGGGACACGACGGGCAACAGAAAAGTCTCAGCCTATCACTAGCCGATGCTTACGGCTTGCCATGGCCTTCGGCCCGCGCGCTGCGCCGCGCGTACTGGCCGGGCGAATACTGTTACCGTGGCGAATGCGTTTTCGCCAAAATTGCACAGGCGCACGATTCTCCCGATTTCGCCACATGCACGCGGTCGCTTTACCTCAAAACAGGCCAGTCGCCAGATTGGGCCTCTCAGCCATGGACATGGTGTGCTTGTGAGCATTGCGATGGTGAATGGACGCCGCTGTATGAGACCCCGGACCCCTACCATATCAGACCCTATGATCGCATTGACGGTCCTGACTACACCCCATGGTCGGCCTGCGAGTTAGCCGAGCCGCCCGACGGCTTGGTGGACGATCGTTATGTGAGTGTATACAGCGTGACGCTGTGCGCATCGAACGCACTCTACACGGGCTTGAGCAATGCTGGCGTGCCTTTTCCTGATACGGCGGGAGAGACTCCGATCGGCTGGTGTGTGGACAGCGGTTTCTGGGTTCTCGACTGGCATTTTCCGGCGACGCCTCTGCCGGAACAGCCGACGCCGGCGCCGCGACCGCCCGATACGGATTTGGATGGGATTGTCAACACCTTGCGCGGTCCGCTGGACCACCTCGAACCCTACGGCTCGGCTTGTTTTCTCCCGGACTGGAACCAACCCTACATACGCATTCCGCTGGGGTGGCAACCCAAGTCTGGCGGGCCGCTGACGATCCATGCGGAACTCACCTCCGGACGTGGCGACGGACTCGCATACAGGATGGTTGCGGGCAATGGCGAGCGTGTCAACCCGCACTTCGACACTTCCCCCGTTGAGAGCCCCTTCTCCTATCTGAACCTGAACACGCGCGTTGTGGAGAGCAGGAGTATCGATACGCCTGAGCGACATGAACGCAAAGTCTCGGTACTGCGCCCCAATGGTCGTTTGGTGGTGTTCGACTTTCTCTGGGCCAACGGGGAGTTTAGTGCGATCGGCTACCCTACCGGCATTGATGCCGACCGGACATATTGCTTTGACTTGACAACCTGGCGTCTGAGATTCGCGGACGGCGTCTACCACGAGTTCAACGCGGATTTCAGCTTCAGCGAAGCATATTCCTTTGCCCGCTTGTCACGCGTCGGCCGTAGCGACGGAAGCCACATATACGGGCTTGAGCCCATTGGCGATGGTTTTACTCTACCCGATGGCACGTACATGAATTTGGATATCGTCAAGGCCCGGTCCATGGAGATCGTTTGGCGTGTTGTCATCGGGATGCCCACGCGGGTGTTTAGCGTTCGGGACGGCAAAGGCTACCTCGACGATGTCGTCACGGCCTATCCGACCTATGCGGGCGGCATGCTGGAAGGGGTTTCGTTCGAGCGCGGCGACACGCCTCTCGTGACGGCCACTATCCTGCGCGACGGAGACGGGCATGTCGCGGGGATCGAGAAGAGTGGCAACGGCACCGAGGCAAGCAGCTTCACGGTTGCCGACGGCGGCGCCGCCATCGAGCACGCATGGGGTACGGAAGCGCTTCTGACATGGAACCGAACCGCCAATGGCGGCAATTGTCGGCTGACCTACAGCGCGGATGAAGGCGATTGGGATCGCGTGTGGGAATTGGATGCGCATGGCAGAGTGGTCGCGACCGCGACGGAGGCGAATGGACACACCGTCGCGGAAGAATGGCAATACGGCGGTGATGAGGCGCGGTATATCAGTGGCGTCCCCGGCAACTCCGTGTGGCTGACGCATGTGGACGCTTTTGGTCGTAGTGTGACGCGCGGGCTGGACCCTGTCAGAGGATGGCCGCTCGACGCGCAGTATGTGTGGCGTGGCGTGGCCGGACACACGGCACTGGCATACGCGCCGCACGCCGGACGGGCCCCCGATCCCACAAACCCCGTCGAGATAGCCCGCACGCAGACGCAATGGCTCGGAGACTGCATGACACAGCGTCGCCTGACGACGCTGACGAATATCTACCTATCTACGCTTCAAATGGAGCATCGGCTGGCTGAAGACGCAGGCACCGGTTGGCAGTCAGCCATGGCACAAGTAACGACGAATCAGATATGTCTGACGGGGTTATTCATTTTCCCCAATTGCTATCCCCAAGTCGCCAGAACCACGAGATACGAGTCGCCTTCGGAGGGAATCAAGTATGAATGGTCAAGCGGTAATGAGTCTCGTGGCATCTCCTGTCGCTCCGGCCACGGTATTCGCGTTTACGCGAATCGCGACGGCTATCCAACCAACATTTGCGGATACCATAGCGTTTCATATCCCTACTATGGATACAGCCCATCCACGCAAGCGTGGTCCGTGGCCGTCGTCTCCAACACCGACCTTGGCCTCCCCAGCACAATTGTCTATAGCGACGGCACCGTCGAACAGAACTCCGACTGGTGTCTGCACGGACCGCAACATGTCGTGCGGCGCGACGGTACGACCGCCGAGATCGAGTACGATGCCTTCGGGCGCGTCAGGCGGATGGTCGAACCGGAACTCGACCGGACAACCGTCATCACGTGCGACCCGCTTGGGCTGGACACCACGTGGTCCGTTACCCAGGACGGTACTGTCCGCAATACTCGCCTGGTGACGGACCTGCATGGCCGGCCAACGCGGCTGGAGAATTGTCTGGGTGTTACTCAATGGAGCTACACCCCCACCTCCGACGGCTGGCAGGCCACCATCTCGCGCACCGGCCTGGGCGCCGTCATAGCCGATTACTACGATGACGGCTCGCTCAAGGCCGTGTACGGTCCTGGCGCTCAACGCTTTTTCCGTTCGACGTGGGGTAGTGTGGACGGGCAGCTCTGCAATACGGTCACGGTTTTGCGCTCCGACGGATCGCCCACGGTCGAGTGGGTGCGCACCGGCTACAACACTCTGGGACAGGCCGTCAGCATCCGGCATTCGGGCATAGACAATCCGGTCACCATCGAATACGACCAGGCCGGACGTCCCACGCGCGTGACCGATGCCTGCGGGTTGACGCGCATTCTGAAGCACGACGAAAGCATCGGCATTGAGCGCCAGGGGCTCAAACGCGGGGGCGACGGCGCTGTGCTGGAGGCCGATGGCTCAGACCGCATGGCGCGCCATGCGCGCATCGTGGGCACCGAAGGCGTGACGCACGAGACCCTGGTCTATGCCGAGAACAACAGCGGCGCCGAGACCCTGTTCGGCAGCCAGTGGGCATCGTATGACGGTCGTCATGCCGGGATGACGATGGCAGGCCGGAGCGCCGCGCTGGACATTTCGGCATTCACCGCGCCGGGCGCGTTCAATGCCGCGCTCAGCCACCCGCAAGGCACCGAGCTGATGAGCTACGGGCCGTTCGGACCGGAGTCGCTGGAAAGCCGCGACACGCACGGCGACCTGCTTGCCATGACCTACATCTCCTGCGCGGCCGACGGGCTTTCCATGCATCTGGACTGTTCCGATGGCGGGGAACTGCACGCGGTCTTTGACCTGGCGGGACGTCTGCTGGGGCTCAACGACGGCGAAGGTGGCACTGACATCTCCTACAGACCCGGCACGGACCTGCCTGCATCCATAGTCGGACACGGCGAACACCAATATGTCACTTACTACGAGAACGGTTTGCCTCGTCTGGTGCAAGCCAGCCGCCAAGCGCTCTGCGAACTGACATGGGACGAGTTGGCGCGGCTCAAGAGCTTGACGACCTGGCACGAAGGAGATGCGACGGTCACAACCTGGGTGCGCGACGACCAGACGGGCCGCCTCCTGCGCAAGGAAGTGAACGGCCATACCGTCGAGAGCTATACCTGGCGCGCCAACGGTCAAATCGAAAGCATCGTGAAGCCGGGAGGCAAGATCCTCCAGTTCAGTTATGGCGCGGGCGGCGACCCGGCCGGCAGCACCGACACCGCTCCCGGTCTGGCGACCGAGACAATCTCGATGGAGTGCACCCGGCTTGGGGCGATCGCCGCATGCTGTGTGGCGGGAGGGATTGGCGAAACCTATCTCAATACCATTGACGGCGTGGTCCGCAATACCGTCGTGCAAGGCCATGGTGTGGTGCCGGACCACGCCTTGCTCCTTGGCAGGGATCCTGCGGACGGCGCGATCGAGTCCATGACGCTCGCGCAGTCGGGTACCAATCGCGTCACCACGGTTGTGCGCGACGCCGCCGGGCGCGTCACCAGTCTAACGAACGGCCCAGTCATCGCCACATACGGCTGGGACATCAACCGCAATATCTCCCTGACCCTGTCGGTGGACGGCACGCCGGCATTGCGGCTTACCAATCGCTGGAACAGCGCCACGGGCGTGCGCACCAACCTGACCTGGACGTTGCCGGCGGGCGATGTGGCGGCCTCGTTCGCATTGGGACGCGGCCGCGGCACCAACCGCATCGCCACGATCGTGCGCGAGAACGGCGATCGCGCCAAGATCGGCTACGACACCGACGCCCGTCTGGCGACCTGGAACTATCGTCGCGCCGGTGGCGACCTGGACGAGACGCGCTGCTATGCGTACAGCTATGATGGGCGCGGCAACCCCGTGCGCGCCGGACGGCGCGATGCCGGCGGACATGGGCGCGCCCGTTTCGAATCCAATGCGCTCAATTTCCACACGCTCCGGCGATGGAACGCCATAGACTTGGTGGGACGGGTCAGGAGCGACGCCAAAGTCTATGCGGATGGCGTGGAACTGCCGCTTGACGGCGACCGCTTCGTGCTGACGATCCCATTGCGGCCGAGTGCCGTGGCCACGGTTACGAATATCGCGATCGTGGCGTTGCTGTCGGATCAGGACGAGGAGTGGTACGCGACCGAGACCGTGTCCCTGACTTTGCCGGCTTTTCCGGAGGAAGTGACGGTGTCCTTGGCCGGCGCGCCGGTCAGCGACAGTCTGGTGGAGTACCTGTTCGACGCCCGCAACCGGCTACGCCGCGTGACGGACAAGGTGGGCGCGCCGCGGCTGATGTCGGTCTACGATTACTATCCTGACGGACGGCGCGGCCGCAAGACCGTATCGGTCTGGACGAACGGCAACTGGCAGGTCAGCGCCACGCATCGGTTCATCTACGACCGCTGGAACCTTATACGCGAGGAGATTGCGTGCGCGGGTTCGACGACCGTTCGCGACTACACCTGGGGCCTGGATCTCGCCGGTCTGGAGGGAGGCGTCTGGGAGCAGGAAGCGGGCGGTATCGGAGGACTCCTTGCGATCACGGAAGTTACTGACGACTCGACCAACATCCTGTTGCCGGTCTGCGATCATGCAGGAACGATTCACGCGTTGGTGGCGGTGGTGACCAACAACATGACCCTACCCGCGCCGGTCGTGGCGTTGCGCAACGAGTATGCTCCCTACGGCGAGTTGATCGAGTGTGACGGGCCGCTGGCCGCCGCCAACCCCTGTCCCTTCGGCTTCCAGTCCAAGTACCGCGACTCCGAGACCGGTTTCTGGTACTACGGACACCGCTTCTACGACCCCCGCGGCGCCAAGTGGCTCACCAGCGATCCCCTCCAGGAATCCGGCGGCCTCAACCTCACCGAATTCTGCGGCGGCGACCCGGTGAATGAGGTGGATGCGCTGGGGTTGGAGATGCGTCAGACCGAGTTCTGCGGCATCCTGCCTTCCGGTTACGTCAACTACCTGCAGACGGACGCAGACCTGCTTTCGCTGGACGGGTGGGAGCATGCATATGTCGGGCTTGCGAACTTCGGCAACCTGCTGGGCAACCTGACTCTCGGCACTGTGGACGGTGCGGGGCAGATTCTCGCTTCTGCCGACTATGCCTCAGAGGCCGTGTTCGACATGGACACGGCAGCACTGACGATGAACGTGCAACAAGCCGGAGGGCTTGGTATGCCCGGTGCTCTGCCTTACGCTATTGCACGGTCAGGTAGGGCCATGCGGGGGTTAGTGGCACTCCTGCGTAGCGGCAGGATGGAAGCGGCGGCCGCAAGTGACGGCCGTAGGCTCGCGCGAGCATACCGGGCCTTCGAGGCCGGCTTGCCCGGCGTCAGTGCGGATGCTCGGGCTGGATTCAGTGCCACTCCGCGCAAAGCCGGCCCAACATATGTGCTTCGCAAGAGTCCATGGCTCGGCGATGCTCGAGCAGGAGTCCGCCTTCATCTTCAGGGCTTCGATGACGGGGCGTCGTTCCTGATTCCAGAGACGACGTACAGGCGATTGGCCAAGACGGGTTCAATCGGCTACAGCGACGGCCTATTTGTGACTACACGTCGCGCAATGGATAGGCTTATTACGAAGCCGGGAGTTAATCTTGCGGAGGTGAAGGCCAAGTTAGGAGTGCCATCGCAGTTCTGGAACGAGCCCCTCTTACGAGTTGACATTTCTGACCCACTCCTTCGAAACATCCGCATGCCGAGTGGAATGGAAAAAGGCGCGAATGAGTTTTTCCGATGGGGTGGGTATACTCTGGGGGGGATGCCGGAAGCGGTGATCGACCCAGTGCCCATTGTAGACGTAGTAGTAACGTTGATAGAGATAGGCCCGCGATGATGAAGACAATTCTGGGTAGTTCCGATGGCATGTACGAGTTGGTGCAACGCAGAGACGGGTCACTGTTACTCGTAATCGTCTGTGGCAAGATCGGGTTCTTCGAGTTGCGGCTGCCTCTGAATGAGTCAGAGATGGGGGAATTTCAGGAGCGTGGCAGCGACTTCATACATGAACTTGCCGATGACATTATAAGAGATCCGAACCACTATGTTGTGCGGCACAAGCAAGACATAGACGGAGTGGACACATAGACGGAGTGGACGGCGACTGCGTGGACACATTCTGCTATATTGGTCCCGTGGCGACGGCATGGTGTCTCTGCGGTACAACCTTGCGAGTTTCGTGGCCGCGGTGGCGCGCTGGCGGGGTCAACCCTGAAAATAGCAAATCGGCTTGACGCGCGACGGGGTGGCAGGATAGCCATCACAAGCATGGCGAGAAGATTGCGGATTCAGTTTGCGGGTGCCATCTACCATGTGACGTTCCGTGGGAACGCGCAGCAGGACATTTTTGGCGACGATCGCGATCGTGAGCGTTTGACGGGGCGCGTGGCCGAGAGCGCCGTCGATTTTGGCGTGCGCGTTTACATGTACTGCTGGATGCGTAACCACGGACACATGCTGGTGGAGACGCCGGGAGGCAATCTCAGTGCGTTCATGGGTAGTGTATTGACGGGATACGCGGTCTACTACAACCTTCGGCATGAGACGGGTGGACACCTGATGCAGGGAAGGTTCGGGGCAACGCTGGTTTCCGGAGACTCGTACTTATTGCGGTTGAGCCGGTATATTCACCTGAGTCCGGTGGCTGTGGCGGAGTGGGCTGGAAGGGCACTTCAGGACCGTAGAGCACAATTGCGGTCGTACGCATGGAGCAGTTATCGGGGATATGCCGGCTTGGCACCTGTGCCGGAGTGGTTGTGTCGT
>JAQULY010000085.1 GCA_028718445.1 Kiritimatiellia bacterium | reverse complement strand
TCTACGCCGTGCGGATCGTGGCCTATCAAGTCATGTCCAACCATTTCCATCTGCTGCTTCAGGCGCCTGCCGAACCGCCCTCCGAGGAAGAAACCATCGAACGCTTCGAGGATTTCCACGCCGGCAAGCGCAAGTTGTTGCCGGGTAGTTCTTTATGCCGGACATGGCAGGGACGTCTGCGGGATGTAAGCTGGTGCCTGCGGCACCTCCAACATCTCTACACCGCCTGGTACAATCGTTCCCGTCCCGTCCGCAGGCGCGGCCCACTATGGGCCGGACGATTCAAGAACACCGTGCTCGATACCGGCGCCGCGCTTTGGGCCTGCTGGACCTACATCGAACGCAATCCCGTCCGGGCCGGCATGGTGGCCGACCCGGGCGACTACCGATTCAGCTCTTACGGCGCCTGGGTTCAGACTGGCCGCCATCCCTTCGCCGAGAGTTTTCAGACATATCTGCTGCCCGCGCTACCCGATCCCTTGCGCAACCTGGAGCCAACGGCCATCCGCTGCGCACTCCGCAAGGCTTTCGCCGCCTTGGCGGCCGCAGATTCGGGAGGGCCAAGCAGTCTGTGCACATCTGCCCGCAGCATACCGGTGCGCACTTCTTCCTGCGCACTCCGAGAAGAGTTAGGACTCCGACACCCAGAGACGAAGGCAATGAGAACCACAGCAAGAGTGCTAATGCCCAAGAGTTTCACTATTTACTCCTTCGCACCTTTGGAGAAACTGGAAGAAACTGGGGACAGAGAAATAGTACGACAATATTTGGCCGAGGGGGCGGAAATTGTGCTGCCTGGTTCCTTCGTATTAGGTGGAGGGCGTGATTGCCCCCACACTGAAAGGACTGGAACCATGCGACACCCTCGCCTGAAACCGGAATATCGGGACACCTGGCACCACTGCTACAACCGCGCGGTGGGTACGTCGGCGGACCGACCGCTCGATGACACCGACCAGGAGCAGCCCGGACCGGTCGGGACGACCGGCTCCAGGGGACACCGCTGGAGACGGCGGTCCCCGCCGTTCGCCGAAACAGCCGCAAATCTGCGCTCGTTACCGGCGCAATGCACCGGTCTGCCAAGAACCCGCCGACACGGCCATCACTAGCCCCTTCTGCCCGCCTCGCGCATGCCAACGGTCCCCTTTGTCGGTGCCGCACCTGAGGCAACTCTCCCAGTGTAAGCCTTCCCCTTCACCATCTCCACCCAGCTTTCGCCAACTTCGGCAAATTCAAGCTGCCCCGCCACAGTCTCTCTGTCCCCATCCCCCTGCCTCGCGCACGCCAACCGTCACGTCTGTCGTCACCACACCTGAGGCAACCATCCCAGTGTAAGCCTTCCCCTTCACCATCTCTGCTCAGCTTCCACCAACTTCCGCAGATTCAAGCTGCCCCGCCACAGTCTCTCTGTCCCCACTCTGGTCCTTGGCTATCCGCATAGGATCGAACGGAATTGTCGCCGAGGTTCCGACCTTGACGATTTCCTCACCCCAAGTGACCGTAGATCACATGGACGGTCAAAGCGACATCAGGTATCCCATGACCCCAAGCAAAAGTCCCGAAACAGAGGCAAATAGCATATCTCGTCTTCGGCCATCGCGTTCACTCAACGCGGCACCCTTTGCTCGCCCTCCCCCACCAATGCGGATCCATACTGGGACGAGTAGGCAAAGCAGAATAACGGGTACGATAAGCCTCGACCGCGCACCAAGGGACGTCAAGACTTCCGCGGCAACGAGTCCGCTGAACACAGCAGCCCCTGAGCCTGCAAACAATACGGCGGCTATGCAGCAGCCACATCCAGAAGGTTTTGAGTACATCGTCTAGAATTCTCCCTGTTTGATCCACTCGACAATTAGCGACCGCGCGACCTCCGCTGTTCCTTCCACGTACGGGGCCAAAGCCGCAGGGATCGTCGGACCACTAGATAGAAGGTTTTCCGAAAGCACAAATCCCCCCCCGTACTTGACTATCCATTGAACCGTTCCATCTCCAGCATAAGACGGCGTGGCCGTTTGCGAGCCAGAATTTGGAAGCGGAGTCTCGGTGTAGTAGCCCAAAACCCCGCTGAGCACAACACCACTGGCAACTGCCCAGAACATTGACCTGCTCGTCTCAACGGTAAAAGGCTTCTTCTCGAAGACCCATTCATACAAAACCTTTACCCATTCGACCAGCAGAGTCGTCGTCCCAGATTGGAGAATATTTGCGATGTACGTTGTAAGATACGTGCTCCAACCGAGTATTTTGAACAGCAACGCCATCTGATAGGATACCGTTCCAGTCAATGCTCCCCATAGTCCCGCTCCTACCATGCCTAGGAATTCCTCCCATGCCGTCCCGACTCGGCCTCCGAAGCATGCTCTGATTGATAGCGAAACGGTTTGCCCAATGATGGATGTGATCGCACCAACCATCATCTGCTCCGTCAACGTATACTCCCCGCTCGGGTCCACCCCATTCACCGGGTCGGCGTGGCAGTAGGTGTATTTGTGCAGGGACTGAGGGTCGTGGGGACTGCCGGAGTAGGGATCTAGGCTGGTGAAGCGGCCATTCGACGGGTTGTAGTCGCGGGCGCGGAGGTGGTATTGCTGGAGGGCGGTGTCGAATTGTTCGCCGCAATAGAGCAGGTCGGTGGCTTGCCTGGCTTGCGCCCCGGCTTGCTGGCCGAGCATCACGCCGTAAGCGTCGTAGGCGTAGGCGGCGACGATCTCCCCTGCCCCGTCGGCAAGTTGGCGGGTGGAACCGTGGCCGTCATAGAGGAAGTACGAAGGCTGAAGGCTGAAGGCTGACGCGGGCGTCGCCTGGGAGAGAACGTCGTCGCCGATGGTGTAGGACTTGATGAGATCGCCGGTCTCGCCGTCGCGTTCTTCCAGGATTTGCGCGTAGCCGGTGGGATTGTAGGCGTCTATCAGGAAGCGGCGGGAAGATCGGTCGGTCTCCTCACCGTTGAGCGTGGTGACGGTCTCGGAGCCGACACGGTGGCCGTCGGCGTCGTAGGCGTAGGTCGTGGTCGTGACCGTGGTGCCCGTGCCGTCCGACTCGGTGCGGGTGTGAGCGACGAGGCGGTTCTGGAGATTGTAGGTGTAGTCAGACGTGTCGGACGTGTCGGACGACTGACACACACTGCGGATGAGCGAGCCGTTGGCGTCGTAGGTGTAGGTGGTTACCGAGCCCTGGCGGCCCCAGTCGGAGGCCTTGAGCCGGCCATAGAGGTCGCTTTCCTGCGCGATGGACTCGAAGGTCGCCAGGTCCACGAGGAAGATCACCGAGAGCGCCCCCGCCAGGCCGCGATAGAGCGCCGGCAGACGGCGTCCGCCGGGCGGGCCGCGCCAAGCTTTCAGAATGCCCCAGCGCGCCAGCAGCGACATCGCAAACGGCGCCAGCAGCGCCACGAGCGCCAGCAGCGGAACGAGGCGGAAGCCCCAGTACGCCCAGACACTGGGCAACGGACGGTAGCCGATGGACGCGGCGCGGCGCCCAAGCGCCTGCATGCCCGTCAGCGGATCGGAGGCGGAGAAGCCGCCGGCCAGATAGACGCCATCCGAGGTCACCGGCAGCGCCGCCAACTCGGTGTTGTGGGACTCACGGATCAGCCGGTCGTTGGCGTCATATTCGTAGGTGGTAGTCAGTATCTGCCCGCCGGCGCTGACGGTGCGCGCAAGGCGATTGCCGGCCAGGTCGTATACGTAGTCGGAGGTGTAGGAGGGGTTGAGGGGATCGTCCGCGGCGGCGAGCGATTCGCGGGTGAGGCGGTTGAGGACGTCGTAGGTGTAGCTGACCGTATTTGTGAAACTGGAAGTTGGAGACTCGAAACTGGAGAGCTGCACTTCGGCGGCGCCGGTGCGGCGGCCGTCGGGGGCGAGGGTGTAGCCGTAGGCGCCAAGGAGCCGGCCGGCGGCGTCGTGGTGCGTCAGGCCGGTGAGGCGATTTAGGTTGTTGTAGGCATAGGTCGTGGCAACGCCGTTGGGCAGCGTGACGGAGGCGCGGCTGCCGGTTTCGTTGTAGGCGTAGGTCGTGACGTTAGTGACCACGCCCTCTTCGGTGGGCTGCACGGCACTGACGGTGGCGAGACGCCCAAGCGCGTCGTAACCGTAGATGGTTTCGGTTCCGGAATCGGTCCAGGCACGGGTCTTGAGGTCGGTGGCGGGATCGTAGTCGTAGTGCAGCGTCCCTTCGGGCGTGGCGATGCGCACGAGCCGGTTCTGGGTGTCGTAGCTGTAGGTGTTTGTCGGACAAGTCGGACTCGTCGGACTTGTAGGACCGACAACGGAGATCAGGCGGCCGAGGGAGTCGTAGGAGAAGGACTTGAGGCTGAAGGCTGAAGGCTGAAGGGCGTTGGTAGTGGCGATGGAGATGGTACGGCCGAGGGAGTCGTAGCGGTACTCGGTGACCTGCCCCTTGAAGTCGGTCTTGCGCGCGAGGCGTCCGCCGGCGTCGTACTCCTGGTACTCGGTCTCTCCCATGGGCAAGGTGCGCGCGGTCTGGCGGTTGAGGTGGTCATAGGCGAAGCGGGTCTCGCGACCGAGCGGGTCGCGGATCGAGAGCAGCGCGCCCTGCGCCGAGTACGCATAGTCGTAGCGCGGCACGGCGGGTAGGAACTGGCGCGCGGGATCGGGCGTCTTGGGCAACGCGACCGAGGTGAGGCGGCCCATGCCGTCGTATTCGAAGTCGCGGCGCTTGCCGGACTGATCCCACTCGGCGACACGGTTGCCGGCGACATCGAAGGCGTTGCTGGTGGAGGTGCCGTCGTGGAAGAGCGTGGCCACCTGGCGGCCGAGGGCGTCGTACAGGAAGCGCGTCTCGCGACCGAGGGCGTCGCGCGCGAGCGTGCGCCGGCCGGCGGCGTCGTAGGTGTAGGTGTTTGTCGGACAGGTCGGACTCGTCGGACTCATCGGACCGATCGTAGTGGTCAGGCGGTTGGCGGCATCGTAGGCGTAGCGCGTGCAGGCGCCGGCGGCGTCCGTCTGTTCGATGGCGCGTCCGGCGGCGTCGTAAACGGTCTCGGAACTGGAGAGGACGGCGCCGACGGAAACGAGCGTCGCGCGGCGGGTGTCGAGCGCCGGGTCGGCGATCTCGATGACCACATCCGCGAGTTGTTCGGAGCGGATAGCGCGTCCGGCGGCGTCGTAACTGGTGCGTGTGCCGTTGGCGGGAAGGCCCGGCACGTGGGCGGAGACGCTCAGGACCGGGCGCCCCTCGGCGTCGTGAAGCGTCTCGGAGGTGAGGCCGTTGGGCAGGCGCGTCTGAATGGCGTTGCCGAGGGCGTCGTAGAGGTACGCGGTGATATTGCCCAGCTTGTCGGCGCTCACCTCGGGCTTGCCGATGGCATTGTAGCGGGTCCAGGTGACGTTGCCGTTGGGATCCACGGCATTGGTGACCAGTCCGGAGCTGTCGTAGTGCGTGCGGGTGGTGACGAGGCGCGTGTCGTTGGAGTCGGCCGGATTGACCCAGAGCGAAGTCATGCCGGTCTGGTTGCCGCGTCCGTCGTAGCTGAAGGAGCGCGCGACGCCGGCGGCGTCGGTCATGCGGGTCAACTGGCCGGCGGCGTCGTAACCGAGAGACATGGAGGTCCGTCCGAGCGTATCCTGCATCTCCACGAGGTTGCCTGAAGCGTCATAGCGGTTGCGGGTGACCTGTCCAAGCGCATCGGTGGTGGCGAGAGGATTGCCGGCCCGATCGTAGACATTGGACGTGACGTGGCCGAGCGGGTCGGTGGATGTGAGCTGGTTGCCCTTGGCGTCGTAGGTGTAGCGATTGGTGTGGCCAAGGGGATCCACGATCGAGAGCAGATCGCCCGAGGCGGAGTAGCTCTTGCGGGTGGTGTTGCCCAGCGGATCGGTGACGGAGGTTTCGTTGCCGCAGGAGTCGTAAGTACGCAGGTTGGTGTGGCCGAGCGGGTCGGTGGTGGCGACGACGTTGCCCTGGGCGTCGTAGGCGTGGATGGTGGCCTGACCGAGGCGGTCGAAGACCGTTTCGGTGCGCGCGGCGAGATCGTGCTGGAGGACGATGCGGTTGCCGTTGGCGTCCACGGTGGCAACCAGGCGGCCGGCGTCGTCGTACTCGGCGCGCAGCGGCGCGATGCCGCGGGGATCGCGGATTTCGGTGATGTAGTGGGGATGGCCGGCGAGGCCGTAGACATAGGAGACGGTGCGGTAGACCGGGTTGGCGGGGTCGGAGGCATCCGTGAGGGTGGCGGCGCTGGTGAGGTTGCCGGCGGCGTCGTAAGTGTAGCGCACGGCGGGCGGATCCTGGGGCTGCCCCTGGGCATCCACCTGCGTGGGGTCGTAGACCGCGACGATGCGATCCTGGGCGTCGCGGGAGAAGTGGAGCGAGCGGGTCTTGATGCCGTTGGGGTCGTAGTAGTCCACGTTTTGCAGCGCGCCCGACCGGCGGACGAACTCGATGCGCTGGCCATTGGGGACGACGATCTCGGCGAGATAGGCGCCGGTATAGGGAACGATGGTCGCATCGCCGACGAAGGCTTCGCCCTGGCTCTCGCGCGCGATGCGGTATTGCGTGCCGTCGCGGGTGGTGAGGATGAAGCCGGGGAAGTCGAAGTTCTCGTATGAAGGCAGCAAGCCGGCGGCCTCCCAGTAGACCAGCGGATCGCCAAAGGCACCCAGCACGATGAGCTTGGGCGAGCAGGTCGGCGCGAGCGTGGCGTAGACGCCCGGCGGGGCCGTCCACGTCGCCTGGTAGTAGGCGATGCCGGGGCCGGCGTAGCCGCGCTTCAGTTCGTAGCGGAAGGTCACGCGGCGGCCGTCGTCGGGCATGGTGAGGGTGATATCGCGGCTGCCGCCGGTACGGATCGAGACTTCGCGGAAGGTGTAGGCATCCACGTCGCGTTCGCGGGTCTCGGCGATGCGCACCTGGGGCTCGGAGATGGCGTAGGTCCAGCCGTAGCCGAAGTCGCCGCTGGCGGCGTTGAGCGAATCGTAGGTGCGGATCACGGCCAGCGGCAGGCCGCTGACGGGAACGGTGATGTCCTGCTGGCTGAAGGTGAACTGGCCAATCTTGAGCGGGCTATCTATGGCCAGCGGCGCCGCGACGGTGGCGATCTTCGTGCCGCTGCGCACCTGCAGCCGGAGCTCGTAGACGTCGTTGCGTAACAGGCTCAGGTCGAGCGCGCCGAAGCTACCGCCGGCGGGCACGCGGCCGGTATGCCAGCCTTCGCCATCGCGCGGGCCGGGGGTGACCGTAGTCACCAGCGCGCCGTCGGCGTCGAAGAGGCACAAACGGTAGGCGACCGCATCGGAAGCATCGGGGTCGTCGGCCGTGCCGAAGAGCTCGAACAGGCCGTCGCGCACGCTGGTGACGGGATCTTCCGCGAGGTTGGCGATCGCGGCCACGGGGGGACGATCCGTGCCCTTGACGGTGAAGGCGGCCGTGGCGGCGCCGGAAAGTCCGGCGGGATCGGTGGCCATGAAGAGGAGACTCTCCGTGCCGGCTAAGTCCGCCGGATAGGAAAAGTGCGCGACGCGCCCGGCATCGATCGAGACGGTCAGGTTCGAGGCGCCGAAGGCGCGCCATTGCAGCGACGAGACGGGATCGTCAGGGTCGCTGACATAGTCGTCGAGGCGCAGGTTGTCGAAGGCGGCGGGGGCGGTCACGACGGCGGATGGCAGCGGACGCACGGCGGGAGCGTTGTGGCCGGTGGCGCGCACGGCCAGCGAGAAGCGCTGTCCGGCCCAGGCATCGTGGGTGTCGCTCACGCGCACCTCCACCTGGTGCAAACCCACCTGCCCGGCGTCGGGTGTCCAGCGCACCGCGCCGGAGGAGGCGACGATGGTCATGCCCGAGGGCGCCGCGATAAGCGCATAGGTCAGGGCGTCGCCGTTGGGATCGGCGGCGGCGATGTCGTAGGCGTACTCGATCTCGGGGGCGGTCTGCTGGACGGGCGTGGAGAGAATCGCGGGCGGCAGATTGGTGTAGTCCACGACATTCACGCTCCAGCTCTGCCAGGCAACGGCGCCGCGCGCGTCGGTCACCTCCAGGCGGAATATCCCGACGCCCGTCTCGGTGGGGGTCCACTGCAGCCCCGTTCCGGCGGAGAAGGCCGCACCCGCGGGGGCGGTCGGGAGTGCGAGCATCAGCGCGTCGCCATCGGGATCGAAGCAGACGGGCAGGTAGAGATAGGGCGCGCCGACCATGGCCGCGCCGCCGGGAACCGATGTGATCGCGGGCGGCTCGTTGGTGGTGGCGGCCACGCGGACGCGCACTTCGTCGGGCACGCTGGAGGTGGCGCCGTCGTTTACGACCAGGCGCACGACGTAGTCGCCGCACAGATCGGCGCCGCTCAATGTCGGCGCGGCGTCGCCCGCGCCGCTCAGCGCGGGCGCCGCGCCGGCGGGATGCTGACGCAGCGACCAGGCGTAGCTCAACGGCGAGTTGTCAGGATCGAAGGAGCCGCGCCCGTCGAGCTGGACGGTTGCACCGGCCAGCACCACCCGGTCGGGACCGGCATCGGCCACGGGAGGACGGTTCTCGGGACTGACGGCGATGACGAAGGCCTGCGTGCCGCAGGCCCCATACGGGTCGGTGACGCGCACGACGACTTCGGTGTTGCCGGTCTGCGCGCTCTGCGGGGTCCAGCGCGTGACGCCGTCGGCGGGCTCGATGGTCATGCCCGCCGGCGCAGCGTCGAGCGCGAAGGTCAACGGATCGCCTTCGGGATCCTGCCCCTCGGCGGCGTATTCGTAGAGTGCGCCGACGGCGGCATTCGCGGGCGGCGTCGAGACGATCGCGGGATGGGCGTTGACGATCGTGACGGTACGGGCGCACGCATTGGCGGCGCCATAGGAGTCGCGCACAGTCAGGCCGATCGTGTGCTCGCCGATGGTCTTGAAGAGGTGCATGGCGACGGCGCCCTCGACCGTGCGTCCGTCGTCGAAGGACCAGTGGAAGGTCAGCGGGTCGCCATCCGGATCGGTGGAGGCGGAGGCATCGAAGGTCAGGATATCGCCGACGTTGGTGGAGGCCGCGAGGATTGCGAAAGCGGCCGCGGGCGCGTTGTTGGAGGGGCCCACGTTGACCGTAAAGGGCGCCGAGGCGACACCGCCGAAGCCGTCATTGACGGTCACGTAACAGGGGTAGACGCCGACGACGGGATGGACGTGCGCGCCGCGACCAGAGATATCGGAGGAGGTTTCGCCGTCGCCCCACGACCACTCGAAGGAGAGCGGATCGCCATCGGGATCGCTGCTGCCGCTGGCGTCCACATTGACCGGCCGGCCCAGGCGGACGTTGAAGGCATTGGCGTCGAGCAGGAGCGTGGGCGGCTGGTTCGGGCGTTTGACGGTCACGATGGCGCGATCGGAAGCCGTGCCGCCGCGGCCGTCGGCCACGAAGAGGCGGGCGATGTATTCGCCATGCCGGGCGTAGACGTGACTGGGACTGGCGCCGTTGGTTATGCAGCCGTCGCCAAAGTTCCAGACATAGTCGAGGTTGTCGCCATCGGGGTCGGCGGTCCCGGCGGAGGAGAAAGTCAGCGCCGCGCCGGAGAGCGTTTCGTAGGGACCGTTGGCGGCAGCCGTGGGCGCGCGGTTCGCGCCTGGCAGCACCACGAGCTGGTAGCTCTGGGCATCGGCGCCGCCGGCGTCAGCGGCCAGGACCGTGACCTCGTGACTGCCGAGCTGCGCCATGGCGGGCTGCCAGACAATGACGCCGGTATTGGTCTCGATACACATGCCCGCGGGCGCGTCCAGCAGGTCGAACGCGATCGGGTCGCCTTCAGCGTCAGTGGCGGCAACTTCGTAACGGTACTCCGTGCCGGCATAGGCGGCCAGCGGCGGCGTCGCGGCGATGGGGGGGGCGCGGTTGGAGCCCAGCGCGACCGACCAGGCATAGGCGGCGGAGGATGCGCCGACCGGAGCGGGGTTGCCATCCTCGTACACCAGGATGCGGTAGAAGTAGCGCCGGCTGGTCACGATGGTCTCGTCGAGCCAGGTGGCGTAGCCGTTGCGCGTGCGGCCGATCTCGACAAAGCCGCTGTTGGGGCCGCTCTCACTGCGCAGGATAACGGCCTCGTCGCCGCGTTTGCGCCAAGTGAGCTGGCACTTGGTTTCCTTCGGACGCGCACGGAGATCGTCAATCAGACGCTCGTAGACGATGACGGACGCGGCGGAGGTGCCGTGCAGGTCGGGGAAGCCGGGGAAAAGTTGGCTGGTGGTGTCGGTGACGCGCAGGCAGAGCGAGGTCGGTCCGGCCACGGCGAAGCCGCGCTCGAAGATGACCCGATCGCCACGCGCGACCGGAACGGCGGCGTTGGTGGGCGCGCGGTCGAACCACTCCCAGGCGCTGATGGCGTCGCCGTCCTCGGCGTCGGGGTCGAACGAACCGGAGCCATCGAGATGAATGTCTTCGCGCATGGCGGCGACATAGGGTCCGCCGGCCTGCGCGACGGGCGGATGGGCGGGGATGTTCACGGCAACGGCCACGCGAGCCACGTTAGAGAGGGCGGGGACGTTGTCGTCCACGACCATCAGCGAGGCCGTGTAGACGCCGTATACCGGATAGCTGTGGGTGACGACCGGACCGCCGGCGTCGGGCGCGGAGAAGTCCACGCCATCGGCGGCGTCAAAGTCCCAGCGGTATTCGACGATCCGCGCGTTGGGATCGGGGTGGTACGAAGCGCGCCCATCGAAGGTCACCGGTTCCTCCGCCAACGGGGCGGAGGGTTCGTAGACGATGCGAGCCACGGGCGGCAGCGTGAAGACGCTGCCCGAGAGGATGATCAGCGCCCAGGGGGTGACATATTGCGGCTCGGTTACGAAGCCACTGGCGGTCCATGAGCCGGTGAGGCGGTCTTGCTGATTCAGTATTACGCGCGCCAGGCCATTGGTGGGATTGCCGTACCAATCCAGCCCGTTGAAGGCGAAGGCGGTTACGGGCGCCGGGTTGGCGATGCGCATGGCTTTGGCGATGGCGTACAACCGGTATATGTTGCGCGACGTCACCAGGGCGTTCCAGCGCGACGCGATGTAGTTCTCGCCGGCCAGCCAGTAGGAGTTGGTGCGCTCCACGCCCAGCCACGCCAACTGAATGAGCGCGGCCGGCGTGGTGCCTTCGACATAACTCGAATCGGTCGGCCCGGTGTAGCCGAAGCCGGAGGTTGCGCGGGAGTACTGGCACCACCGTAGGTTCAGGGCTTTCACCCACGGCACGCAGGGCAGATCGTACAACTTCTCGGCGGCTAGCAGACCGATGGCACCCCACTGAGACGCGGAGTTATCGGCGTCCGCGGCGTTCCAGGAGTAGCGCCAACCGCCGGTTTTGGAAGCCGTGTCGCACTGTCCCCACGCATAGGTGTCGGCCATGTCGCGGACAATGTCGCGATAGGTACGGCCAAGAACACCAGCAGGACCTACAGAGGCAACAGCGTTGGTACTGGAGGCCACGCAGATGGCATCCATAACCTGACCCAATTCGTAAATGGGCTTGTCGGATGAAACCGTGATGCCTATGCAGTTGCAGTTCGAGTCCGGGTTCCCGCCCGGCTGTCCCGATATGCCAGTCTTTGTCAGGGATGCCAGCAGGTAATGCATGCCGCGCAAGGCGGTCTCGGCATAGGGATCGCGCAGGGGGTTGCCCGTGTCCAGATGCGCGTGCAGCTTGAACGCCTGCACGGCCGACGCGGTCACGCCCATGCGGTACTCGACGCCGCTGTAATGCGACGTCCAGAAGCCGGCCGGATCGCCGGACGAGAGCGTCGTCCGTTGCTGGGTGCCGTGCACGTACCAGAGTCCATCGTCTATCGCCGCGTCGGTCTCGACGACAACGGTCTTGTCCGAGAGCAGCACTTCATAGGTGGCGGTCACCGCGTTGCTTTCGCTCCAGGCGACCGTGACAAGCGCGGTATAGAGCGTCCCGACCGACCCGGTGTAGGCGTGCGTGGTCTGTAGCGTGTAGCTTTGATTGCGGTTTGTGACGAGGCCGGAGAATGGCGCGCTGCCGTCGCCGAAACCCCAAGTGTATGTGAAGGGCAGCGGGGCGGCGGAAGCCACCGCCTTGAAAATGTTGGTGCGCCCCGGCCAGGAGGGATGCGGCAGGTCCACTTCGCCGAGCATGCGCCAAGGCACGGCCACGACCGGTCCAACGCTCGCGACCACGATGTCGTAGCTGACGGTCGTTTGGTTGCCGGCCAGATCGGTGACCGTCACCGTGACCGTGTAGGCGCCTCCGGTTGCGTAAGTGTGTGAACTGACTTCGCCGCCGACACCGCTCTGCCCGTCGCCAAAATCCCACGCGACACTGGCGATACCGTTGGAATCGCGGATATCCGCCAGGGCAAGCGTGACGGGAACACCCGCGACGACGGTTGCTGGCGGAGGAGGCAACGCGACTTGCGGCGCGGTGAAGTCCAGCCAGATTGACCCGCGGAAGACATCGTCATTCTCTTCGCCCGGCACACCATCGGCATCCTGGTCCATTTCGCCACCGGAGCGCGAGAGAATGTGTGGACCGACATTGACCTGCACGAGGCCATCACTTTCCAGAGCTCCAGCCAGCGCGACACGGAATGCGAAGTCCGAGATGGCCGTCAGGGAGGCGACCGCCACCGGGCGGTCGTCAAATCTGACCTCAACGTCCTGCGCGGTAAGAGACGAGATCGTAACGGAGGGTACACACTCAACCGTAATCTCCGACAGTGCTCCGTTCCGGTATCCCGAGGGAGACATTCCCGCGACCATCAAGGATGACGGTGGGGCCGGAATATACACTGTGCCGCTCTGCGCGGCCGGATTGCCGTGCGCGCCAGCGGACGCCGTCACATTGTTGGTGTCGAATGTCGCGAGATCCGCGGCATAGATGGCGATGCGTCCGCCGCCACCACCGGCGCCGTCATTCGATCCTCCGCTGCCGCCATTGGCCGCTATGGTCCCAGAGCCGGCGATCCGGTCAACATCTATGTAGACACCACCACCACTGCCGCCAGGCCCATAGTTGCCCCCCGCCGCGCCATTGGCCGCGATGGCGCCATCCACAGTCAGTTTTCGCGCTCGCAGCCGCACCAGTCCGCCGCCATAGGACTTGTCGCTCCCTCCGCCGCTGCCCAGTTCGTTGGGGTTGCGGAAATCGCCGTAGACGGCGTTGGGATTATCGGTGCCCGAAGTCCCACCCATGCCGCCGTAACTGCCACCGGCGTCGTCCACCGCCGCGCCGACCGTCGTGTTGCCAAACGTGCGGCCAGCCAGATAGCCGCGACCCGAAACATCGATCGCGCCGCCGCACTCGATGCGTATCGTTCCGGCGTTCAGTTCCAGCTTGTACTCACTGCTGCTCGAGGAACGAAAGTGCCTCAACACGGCGCCCGCCTGAATGGTGAGGTTCGATGGCGTGATCGCCAACGTCAGTAGCGCCGCATGCTGCGACTCGCCACCCAGCACGATGTCCCCGGTATAGGGTTCAGCTCCCGCCGGAAGCCACAACGACGTAGCTGTCCAGGAAACCCGGCCGCCACTCTCTACGTAGAGACAACCAACGTCCTCCCGTGGCTTCAAGTACACCGTTCCGGCCGAGGAGTTGCCATTGCTTCCACCCATCGCCCAGACTTGGTTGGTCAGGACCATGCCGCTCACCTCGCCATAGTGGATGGCGATGCGTCCGCCTCCGCCTCCGCCGTAGGCACTTGATCCTCCATTGCCGCCATTGACCGTAACAACTCCAACACCGCTAATCCGGTCGGCCTCGATGTAAATACCGCCGCCGCTTCCGCCCGGTGAACTGCCCCCCCCCGCCGCCCCATCCGCACGGATGACCCCGTCCACTACCAATTCCCGTGCGCAAAGTCGCACCAAGCCGCCACCGTACGACTTGCCACTCGCACCGCCGCTGCCAAGCTCGTTCGGATTGCGAAAGTCCCCATAGACAGGGTTCACCGTGTCATCCGTGTAATAGACTCCACCCATCCCTCCGTAGCTGCCGCCGCCCCTGCCTGTCGCCGCTCCATTCGTCGTGTTGCCCAAAGTACGACCGGCCAGATAGCCGCGGCCCGAAACATCGATCGCGCCATCGGCCTCGATGCGTACGACGCCCAATGCGTTCAGATCCAACCGGTACTCTCGGCTCTCGCTGGAACGGAAGTGGCTCAGCACGGCACCGGCTCTGATCGTCAGGTTCGAGGGCGTGATCGTTGACGTCGATAGAACCGCTTGCTGCGACGCGCCGCCAAGCACAATGTCCCCGGTATAGGGTTCAGCTCCCGCCGGAAGCCACAACCGCGTAGCCGTCCAGGAAACCCGGCCGCCACTCTCTACGTAGAGACAACCAACGTCCTCCCGTGGCTTCAAGTACACCGTTCCGGCCGAGGAGTTGCCATTGCTTCCACCCATCGCCCAGACTTGGTTGGTCAGGA
>JAQULY010000084.1 GCA_028718445.1 Kiritimatiellia bacterium | reverse complement strand
TTCGTGTGCGGCGTTTCGGGCAGGATTTCCATTCGTTCCGGATCGTAGGCCATGCCGGCATGCGCGTCTTCATCGCCATCGCCTCCGTACCGACTGACGGTCAGGCCGGTCAAAGGATCAACGTATGTCCCTCCTGCCGTATGTGGCTTCACGACCTTCTCCCCGCCGAGCGGCGGTCTCTGTTCCTGGAGATGGCGCGCTGCCTGTCTCAACCCCGCGACCCGCATGATTTCCGGCACGCTCAGGCAATGATCGAAGATCTTCACATCCGCGTAAGCGCCGCACGCGGCGCCGCTCAGCGTAACGGTGGCTTTCAGGGGGCCGACCTTGTCCGTCTTGAGTCCGCCCGTACGTTGCAGACCGCTATCGCCCCTGGCCTCACCGTCCACCACCACCTGCATCTGGCTCTGTCCCGAATCCCAGCGGAGCGCGTAGTGGCGCCAGGTTCGCCCGGCAAAAATGTTGTACGAGCCGAAGCTGGTGCCGCCTTCCGCCAAGTCAACGAAGATGTAGCACGTGTCCCGCGCCGTGTACCAGCCCTTGGTAAAGTTGAGCGTGAAGGCTGGCGGCGCCTTGATCAGCAGAATGGGATGCATGGTGGCGTCGCCTGGCGACCAATCCGGCCGGAACCAGAAGCTGATCGTCCCCTGTCGCGGATTGAACTTCTCCACGGGAATGTTGAGGGTCATCCCGGGCGTCAGGTAGATGCCCTGCTTATCCTCTCGCGGCAGGAATTTGGGTGCCGCACCGTAGAGTTCGACGGCATTGGTCTTGCCGCCGTCGTCGGTGAAGGCCAACGACCCGTTTCCGCTGAAATCGACCAAGGAGTTCTGTCCGAAGGCCATGCCCGCCAGGCAGAATACCGCCGGCAACAAACTTGCGCATCGTTTCCTGATCATACAGCCACTTTCCCTTTTTCCCACGACCGACAAACCCATGTCTTCCATTACTTCATTATCAGTAATGGGTCTGGGAAGAAATGCATGCGATCAACGCCTTTGTGCAACAAATCACCGGGGTCGGCCGGATCCCTGCCGGGCTGTCGCCGATTCCTCTTGCCAACGCCACGCCGCTATTGGTACATTCTGCGCCGGTTCGGGCTGCCAGGTGGCGGCGCCGGACGGAAGCGCGGTGCCGGGCGGCGTAACGCCGCCGGCATCAAGCGGATTAACCCGGAATGGGTTGAGTTGGCAGCACACGCAAGCTACGCGCGCCTGTCTGGCGGCGTCCGGCTGGCGGCGTGCCGGTGAAACGCCGGACTACCGGCGGCCGTGGCCTCCCTGCCCCTTCCAAGTTCAGTCGAAGGATGCGCAACATGGAAGCACCTGCCACGAGCCTCACTGGCCTCACTCTCAAAGACCTGCTGGATGCCGGACTGCATTTCGGCCACCAGACCCGCCGCTGGAATCCGAAGATGAAGCCCTACATCTTCGACAAGCGCAACGGCATCCACATCGTCGATCTGACCCAGACGCTGGTCAAACTGGAGGAGGCGGCCGCGTTCCTGCGCGATACCGTGTTGAACGGCAAGAAGATCCTCTTTGTCGCCACCAAGAAACAGGCCCAGGACCTGGTGCGCGAAGCCGCCATCGGCTGCGGCCAGTATTACATGACGGAGCGCTGGCTGGGCGGCACACTGACCAACAACCAGACCATCAAGCGCAGCGTGCGCCGCATGCGTCAGATCGAGGCGATCGGCCGCAACAATAACGGACAGCTCTCGCCCTTCAAGAAGGAGGCCGCCAGCCTGCGCCGCGAACTAGACAAGCTGCAACAGAGCCTCAGCGGCATCGCCGACATGGAGCAGATGCCCGGCGCGCTCGTCGTGATCGATATCTGCCGCGAAGGCATCGCCATCGCCGAAGCCAACCGCCTGGGCATCCCGATCGTGGCGGTTGTGGACACCAACGCCGATCCCGATCCGATCGAATACGTTATCCCCGGCAATGACGACGCCATCCGCGCCATCAAGCTGATCACCGACGCTTTCGCCAAAGTGCTCAAGGACGCCGCCGCCGAATGGACACGCCTGGCGGCCGAAAGGAACCGGCAGATCGAGGCCGAACGCGCCGCCGAAGCCGCCGCGCGCGCGGCGCGCCGCGCCGAGGCCGATCGTGAGGGCGGCGGCGAGCAAGACGACGCCGCTGCCGACGCGGCCAAGGCCCGCGTGGCCAAACAGCGCCGCTCCGCTTCGAAGGCCGCCAAAGAGGCCATCACCGCCGCGCGCGCCGTCGTCGAAAGCCGCACCGCCAAGGCCCCCAAGCCGGCCGGTGCGGAGAGCGCGACCGAGGAAGTCAAGCCCGTCGAGGCTTCGGCCGAACAGGCCCCCGCGGCCGAACAGGCCCCCGCGGCCGAACCGGCCCCCGTGGCCAACTGAGCCGACGCACCATCCACCACCAACCTATCGAGGAATTTGACAATGGCTGAGATCACGACTTCAACAATCATGGATCTGCGGGCGCGCACCAACGCCGGCATGATGGACTGCAAGCGCGCCCTGAACGAGACCAAGGGCGACATGGAAGCGGCTATCAAGCTGCTGCGGCTGCAGGGCCTGGCAATCCAGGTCAAGCGCGCCGGCAAGGAAGCCAACCAGGGCATCGTTCAGGCCGCCGCCAGCGCGGATGGCGCCTGCATGGCCCTGGTAGAGGTCAACTGCGAAACCGACTTCGTCGCCAAGACCGACGGTTTCAAGGCTTTCGTCGCGGCCGTCGCCGCCAAGGTATTGGCCGGCGACGAGAACGTGGCCGAGACCATGAAGGACGACTTGGTGGCGATCGTGTCGTCCACCGGCGAGAACGTCAAGATTCGCCGTGTAGCGCGTTTCGTGCGCGGCGGTTCCGGCCTGGTGGAGTCCTACATCCACATGGGCGGCAAAGTCGGCGTGCTGGTGGAAGTCGGCTGCGGCCAGGCGGCCACGGCCCAAAAACCAGTTTTCACCACCCTGGTGCATGACGTGGCGCTGCAGATTGCCGCCTCGGCGCCGCGCTGGCTGAACTCCGCCGAAGTGCCGGCGGAGGTGGTGGCCTCGGAGAAGGATCTCTACCGCAAGCAGGTGGAAGGCAAGCCCGCCAACGTGGTCGAGAAGATTCTCGAGGGCAAGATCAAGAAGTTCTATACCGAGGTCTGCCTGGTGGACCAACCCTTCGTCAAGGAGCCCAAGACGTCCATCACGCAGGTGACGGCGGCGGTGGCCAAGGAGTGCGGCGACACCATCGCGATCAAGCGTTTCGCACGCTTCCAGCTCGGCGCCGCATAGTGGAGGGTTCAGGGTTCAGGGCTCAGGGAGTGATTCCCGCCTGAACCCTGGCTTCCTGAACCTGATTCCTGGCGCTTGCAGGGCTCTGCAAGCGCCTGCAAGCGCCTCGCCGGATTGACAGCGCGCGGCATCGCGCGTTAAATACGGAACCTATGGATACCGGCCCCGGCGCCATCGGCTCCCGCGCACACATCATCGGCCAACTCGTGGACTACCTGACGTATCGCCGCGAGTGTGGCGACCGCACTGTTGAGGTGGATCGCGAGACGCTGGCCGGACTGGAGGTAACGGTGGCCGGAAAATCTCCCGCTGGACGCACATCCGCGCCGGGCACGCCGCGCGCCCGACGACCGGCGCCCGCCGCGCCGGCGGCAGTGCCGCGCAACGGCGGTAATGTCGCGGACTGCACCGCCGCCCTGCAGCAGATCGCCGCCGAGGCGGCCGACTGCAAACGCTGTATCCTGCACCGCGAACGCCAACAGGTCGTGCCTGGGCAGGGCAACCCGTTGCAGCCCGACATCATGTTCGTCGGCGAGGCACCTGGCGCCGATGAAGACCGCCAGGGCTTGGCGTTTGTTGGCCGCGCCGGCCAACTGTTGACCAAGATGATCGAAGCCATGGGCTACACCCGCGAGCAGGTGTTCATCGCCAACATCTGCAAGTGCCGTCCGCCGGGCAACCGCGCTCCGGCGCTGGACGAGATGCAGGCTTGCCTGCCCTATCTAAAACGGCAGATCGCCATCATCAAGCCCCGTACCATCGTGGCCATGGGCAACATCGCCATCCTCGGCCTGCTGAACGCCACCGGCATCACGCGCCTGCGCGGCCACTGGACCTCGTTTGAGGGCATTCCGCTCATGCCGACGTGGCACCCCGCCTACCTGCTGCGCTTTCCGGCCGCAAAGCGCGACTCCTGGTCCGATCTCAAGAAAGTGCTGGCCAAGTTGGGACGCCCGGTGCCCAAGCCGACGCGCCCGGCGGCAACCGCAACGTGACCGCCAACGCCATCTATCCGTTGCGCTTCGCCCCGGTCTACAAACAGGCCCTCTGGGGCGGCGACGCCATCGCCAGACGCTACGCGCGCGCAGGCGCACCGGCGCAATGCAGCGAATCCTGGGAGTTGTCAGCCCACGCGGACGGCGCCGGCACGCTGCTCAACGGCCCCAATGCAGGCGCCACGCTGGCCGAGTTGTGCGTCATGTATGGTCGCGCGTTGCTCGGCGAGGCCGCGCCGGACAGTTCCCGCTTTCCGCTGCTGTTCAAGATCATAGACGCCTCTGCGCGACTCAGCGTGCAGGTCCACCCGAACGACCGGGAGGCGGCGCGTACGGGCGCCGAGGCCAAGAGCGAATGCTGGTATCTGCTGGACGCCGCGCCCGGCGCCTGCCTGTATGCCGGGCTAGCCCCCGGCGCCAGCCCGGAGACGCTACGCGCGGCCCTGGCCGCCGGGCGGGCCGAACACCTGCTGGCTCGTCAGGAGGTAGCCGCGGGCCAGTCGCTCTACATTCCCGGCGGCCTGGTGCACGCCATCGGCGCGGGATGCCTGATCTACGAGGTGCAGCAGAGCTCCAATACCACTTACCGCCTCTACGACTGGAACCGCACCGACGCGACCGGACGCGGCCGGACACTGCACCTCGACGCCGGACTGGCGGCGATTGACTGGTCTCTGGAGCCGCCGCGGCCGCAGCCGCCCCCACCCGCCACGGCAAATGGTCGGAACCGCTGGCGCAATCTCGTCGCCAGCCCCTATTTTCAACTGCGTCGCCTGCACCTCGATACTGAAGCCACGCTGACTCCGCGGGGCCGCTCGTTCTGGGCGCTCTTCACGGAGCGCGGCACGGTCGAGGTGACCGTCGGAACGCACACGGAGTTGCTTGCAGCCGGCGATAGTTGCCTGATTCCAGCCGCCGCCGCGAGTTGCCGTCTGCGGCCCTGCGACCCAAGCACCGCGCTGCTGGTGACGACGATAGAGACTGAAGACTAAAGGCTGAAGGCTGATGGCCGCTTCAAGGCCCAACGGCTTCCGCGGTTTCAAGCGTCACATCCAGCCGGACCTGGCCGGGCTGATCGTCGAGCGCTTCCAGACGCAGTCGCGCTACACGCCATGGCGGACGGCTTGTCGAGACGCTCGTCAGTACGCTCAATGCCTGGCCGGCCGCGAGCCGCTGCCACGACAGTTCCGCCTGCACGCCGCGCCAACCGTCGGTCTCCGTCGCGCGCTTCAGTTCGCGCCGGTCTGGCGCGGCACAGCCTGGCGGCAGGGCGGGATCGCCAGACGCCACCTGCGGGAACTGACGTAGCGCCTCGGCAATGGCCTGATAGCGGGTCAGTCTGTCCATCTCAGGCGTCAGTGACTGCAGCAGTCGCTGCCGGCTGACGCACGCTCGGCGCTGAACGGCTGCCAGGCGCAGCAGGCCGAGACTGGCGATTGCGGCGGCCAGCAGAGCCAGACCGGAGCCTCGCAGCAGGCGTTGTCGTGGGGCGGTCTTCACGGCAGTGCCTCCCGCACCATCAGGGTGCCATGGAAGACCACGCCTCCATTCCGGCCGGCTTCGCAGGCGATGGCCGGCACGAGCCCCGCCTCGCACGCGGCCTCGCGCCAGGCGGCCACGTCCGATTCGCCGGCGGCGGCGCCGGCGACTTCCAACCGCTGCTCCTCGGCAGCCATACTGGAGAAGGTCAAGCCGCGCAACGCCGCCACGCGGAGCAGCCGCGGCAGCAGTGTCATCGCCGTGGTCTCACCCAGGGCCTCAACCTGCGGGTGCAGGCGTGTTTCCAGTTCGCGATGGGCCAGCTCGATCGCCGCGGCGCCACGCTGCGGCAGCGCCCGTCCGGCCAGCAGCGAGGCCTGCGCGGTCAAGCGGGCATCGAGCGAACGGCGCGTCTGCGCGGCGCGCCACCACAGCAAACCATGCGCGGCCAGAAGCAGCACGGCCGTCAGCAGCATCGTCGCGATTGCCAGCCATTCGCGACGGACACGCTTGGCCATGGCAAGCGGATGAATGTGGGCGCCCACACGCAAGTTACCGGTCTCGCACCCGAACGCGTGAGCGCCTTCTTCCGCCAGCGCGCGCGCCAGAAACCGCGGGGCATCGTCGGCACCTGCCACCTCCATCTCCGCCAATGACGGCTGGGCGCGTAGCGCCGCCAGACAGGCTTCGTCGGCGGCGCCGCAGACCAGCAAGCCGGCCTGCGCCGTCTGCCGGCGCTGGCTGAAGACCCGGGCGGCGCGACCGACGGCGGCGGCGTCGCCTGAAGACAGCGTCAGGCAGCTTTGCAGGGCGGCACCGTGTCCGGCCATCAGCGTCCAGGCGCCGGGGGCGGCGTGCAGCAGCAGTTGTAGGCGGTCTGGCGCGGGCGGCCGCGTGCGCACCAAGCGCGACCAGAGGGCGTGCGCGGCCGGTACGGCCCGTTCCGACGGGCAACCGGCGGCACTGTGCGCCTCGAGCGCGGCCGCGAGTTTTTCGCGCGGCATGGCATAGGCCATCAGTGCGCGTCCGTCCGCTTCCGGCACAAACGTGACGGCGCAACTCTCGACCGGCACGGGTAGTCGCAAGTCGAGCATGCCCGGCGCCAGGCGCGCCGCTCTGCCGCGCGTGCGCGCCGGCGGTTCGAGGCGCTCGGCGAAGATGTGTTCCATCGGCAGTGCCGCGCAGCAACGCCGGCCGTCGCGACGCGCTTCGCGCCAGGCGTCGCCCGGCAAATCCGCCAGACGCCAGCCGGCGGGCGTGCGCCAGCATGCCGCCGCCACGACCGGCGCGCATGACCAGTCAACGCCCACCCAGGCAAATCTGGGCAGGCGCAAGTTCCGATCGTTGGCGCAGTCTTCGCTCATCCGTACGCAATGCGTGTTGATGGACGTTAATCTAGGAGGTCCGCGCACGTTTCACAAGCGCGCACTTTCGGCGGAAGTAATGGGCCGGATGCAAGCAAGCGGGGGCGGCGCCAACCTCGCGGTTGCGCCGCTCCCGGTGACGCCGCAGCCGGCCCATGATCACGCGCTGGCTTTCCGGCCCGATCCGTGCCGCTTCCGTGCTACGCCTTCACGCCCTCATAGCACATTCAACAAATCGTTCCAGCTCACATGCGCCCCACTCGCACCCTTGTCTCACAGACCCATTGCCCGTTGCGGCAATCCGCACTACCGGATGCCGGTGGTGCGTGCTATACTGCGCGACCGCGACAGGACACCCGCGCGGCCTTCTGCCGCGCAAGCCGGTGACACGGCGTTGTCAACATTTGCGGGAAGGACTGACGGACATGTCGCACGACGGATTGAGCATGGGTCTGGGAACGATCGCGCGGCTCTGCGACGCGCGGACGCGATCCATTACGGCTGAGAACGTCTACGGCGAGAAGGGCCGCGGCGGCATGGCGGAGGTATCGGACCAGCCGCAGCGCGACGTGGTCCGCATTGGCCAGCGGTGGGAGCGCTGCGAATGGGCGACGGATATGGGGCGGCGTTGGAAGGTGCGGCCGTGCATCACCATTCCGGCCCGCTCGGTCGTGACCATCATGGACGTGGATGGCCCCGGCGTCATCCAGCACATGTGGTTCACGCTGTCCAAAACCCATTATCGCGACATTATTCTGCGCATCTACTGGGACGGCGAGACCGAGCCAAGCGTGGAGGCGCCGATCGGCGATTTCTTCTGTAACGGCTTCCGCGAGCGCGCCAACGTCATGTCCATGCCGATCAACGTGAATCCCTCGGGCGGCTTCAACTGCTACTTCCCGATGCCCTTCCGCAAGCACGCGCGCATCACGGCGGAAAACCGTTTTGCCTGCGACGTGTCCGGATTCTTCTACGCCATCAACTACGCCATGACGGACGTGGACGAACGGGAGGCCTATTTCCACGCGCAGTTCCGCAGAATGAATCCCGTGCCGCCGGCCCAGGACTATGTCATCGTTGACGGCGTCCGGGGCCGAGGCCACTACGTGGGCTGCTACCTGGCCTGGAAGCAGTCACGCAACCACTGGTGGGGCGAGGGCGAGGTCAAGATGTACCTGGATGGCGACCGCGAGTTCCCCACCATCTGCGGCACGGGAACGGAGGACTACTTCGGCGGCGCCTGGGGATTCGGCCAGACCTTTTCCGCCCCATTCCTGGGCTACCCGTATTGCAGTTGGGACTTTGCCCGGGGCGGCGATACGCCGGCGGGCACGAAGCATGGCCTGTATCGTTTCCACATCATGGACCCGGTGCGGTTCCAGTCAGACCTGAAGGTTGACATCCAGGCGTTGGGCTGGAAGAACCGTTTCCGTTATGCGCACCTGGAGGACGATATCGCCTCGGTGGGATACTGGTACCAGGCCGAACCGCATACCGCCTTCCCGGCGATCCCCGACCCGATCGCAACGGACGACGCCGATCTGAACTAGGACAGTACGGCTATGAAAACCAATCGTTTGCAGCGTGACTTCGACAAGGTGATGCGGGTGTTGGAGAAAACGCCGCGCATAGACAAGACCAGGCAGATCGGCAGGCGCGAGTTCCAGCGGCGCGTCAAAAGCGTCACTGACGCGCTGCGGCGGCAGAACCTGACGGTAGGGCTGGTCTTTTCGGACGAGCACTACTGTGGCGACGTTCCCTACCTGGGCGGCAACACCAACATCACCGTGGAACAGGTGGCGGGAGTCGTTGGCCCCGGAGGCTTCCACATCGTGGCCGGTCTGGAAGGCGGTTATGTAGCCGAACAACTGGCGCCGCGCAGCGGCGCCACCGTGCACAAGGCCGAGTTGCTGCAACTGGCGGACGAGAAATATCCCATCGAGGCCGAGAAGCTCGAGGATGTGCTGGCGGCGGCCAATGGCGGGCGCATGCCTGCGCGCATGGCCCTGTTGACTCCTCGTCAGGTGATACCGGCATCGCTGGTGTCATACTGCGAATCCCTGTTCGGGCGCAGACATGTGGTGGACGCCCAGGAGCTCTATCAGCGCGTCAAGTACGAGAAGAGTCTGACCGAGATGGAGCTGATACGCGACGCGGCCATCATCGGCGATGCCGCCATGGAGGCGATGCTGGCCGTGCTCAAGCCGGGCATGCTGGAGACCCAGGTGGCGGCATGGGGTTACTTTGTGGCCCGGGAACTGGGCGCCGAGGAACTTGGCTTCGACATCATGGTGGGCGCGAACGAGGCGAACCGGACGCTGATCGGCAAGGCGCTCAACCGGCCGATCCGGCGCGGCGATTTTGTGCACCTGGGAGTAGGCACCAAGCGCGACGGCCTCAATGCCTGCATCCGACGCTCGGTGATAGCCGTGCCTTCGCCGCGGAATGTAACCGCCGACCAGCGGTACTGGTTCGACCTTGTGGAGGGCGCCTACCGGACCGGTTACGAAGCGTACACCCGAGTCGCCGCCAAGGACCTGCCGGCCAGACTGCAGGAACAGGCGCTGGTAGATTACTTCGCCGCCCGCTCGGAAGAGGTGTCACGTCGGATCGGCAGACCCGTGGCGCTGGACCGGCTGAAGCCTTATACGGGCACGCACAATGCCGGATACACGGAATGCCAGGAGTTCTATGGCGCCATCACCCTGGATTCGGAGCAGCCGCTGGGGCGTCGCATCGTGACCATGCTGGACGTGGCGCTGCGCGGCATCGGCAACCGTTGGAACGACGTCATGCTGCCGGATTTCGACTACCTCGTGGTCGAGAACACGTTGGGCAAGTTCGGGCGCCGGGTGGAGACCTTCAACCGGTTGCCGGTGAACGTGCAGGACTTGGTCGGCAGGTAATTCCCGTCATGACTGCCCGGTGGCGGAGAGCCGGTATTGCATGGGACTTCTCTTCACGAATTGCCGGAACTGACGAGAAAAGAAATTGGCGTCGCGGTAGCCGACGGCAAAGGCGATCTCCTTGACGGTCAGGTTCGTGTCTTTCAGCATGCGTTTGGCGTTGTCCAGGCGCATGTGAATGGCAAACAGTTCGGGCGACTGTCCGGTGACCAGCTTGAAGATGTGCGCGAAACGGCTGGGGCTGTAACTCAGCCGGCGCGCGATCTGGGCAACCGAAAGCGTCTCGTTTGGCGTCTCCGAAAACAACAGAATGGCCTGCCTGACCATCTTCTCGTGGTGTGGCCGGATGGTCTGCGGATATCTGATGTCCGATGGATCGGTGGCCGCGTCGAGATCCATCAGCACGCTGGCGAACAGGCTGTGCGCCAGACGGCTCATAGTATCCGGATAGGGCGCGCGGGCCTCGCCACGGCGTCCGAACCCATAACACATCTCCACCACCCGGCGCGTCATCGCCTCGACCACCTCAGGATCCGGCGCCTCAATGAACTCCGGCGGCCACGATTCCTCCCATGGCCGTAACTGGTCCTTCGCGTCCAGCAGGTCGAAGCCGAAGAAATACATGCGGATGGGATTGTCGGGATCCTGAGTAGCCGTATAACGCCAGCCGGGTCTCAGCCAGATGCAGATGCCCGCCCGCAGCGGCACCCAGCCCTGCCGGCAATGCATGCGTCCGCTGCCGCCCCAGAAGACATGCAGGGTGCTACGCAGAAACTCCTGCCCCGGGGGCCCCAGACAGTGTCCCCAGACCTCGCCGCGTGTCCAGTGACTGCGCCCCAGCGAGAACAGGCGGGCTCGGTACCTGTCCCAGTCTATCCTCATGGATCGAGGATAGGCGATTAGTGCTATAGAAGCAACTCCTGAGTGCATTGGCGGAACGAGCCACGCTCGCTAACATTAGCGGCACAAGGAAGTGCCATGGGGTTGATGGAGAAAACGCAATGTAGGTGAGTGCGTGAGTGCGCGGGAAAAGCGAGCGAAAGGGGACTAACATGAAGCTGGCAAAATACTGGACGGCGTGTGCGGCGTTGCTGGTGGTTGGGCAGATGGGGCCGGTGCGGGCCGGGGTCGTGACCAACGGTCTCATTCAGGACTTGGACGCCAACGCAGGCGTGGTCAGCGACGCCAACGGCGTCAGCGCTTGGAGCAACCAGGTGGCGGGAGCGGGCGATCATGTCGCCCAGACCGACAACGCCAGGAAACCCAGGCTGCTCTCCGCCGTGGCGAACGGCCGCAACGCGTTGCGTTTCGACAAGGACGGCGCCGACGACGGCACTATTGGCGACATGCTGGCAGGCGTCAGCGAGACCGCCTTCGATCCCCTCATGCGGGGCAGTGGCTACACCTGGTTCGTGGTGGCGCGGTCCGATCTGCCCAGCAGCGGTCTGCCAGGTTCAATTTTCGGAACGCTGCTGAACGGCAGCCCATGGCCGGGACTTGCCGCGCAGTTGTCGGGCAGCGGCATTGTCCAGAACCCCTTTCGGAGTTCCATCCAGTACATGGCTGTCGGCGTCTATTCGGTGGTGGACGGCAACTATCACGTCCTGGTCGGACGGGTAACGGACGGGTCGGCTCCGGTGATCACCGTCTACGACAACAGTTCGACCGTGATGGGGTGTGTAACCGGCGTCACGACCGACACGACCGAGTCCGGTCCCCTGTGCGTGGGCGCCTGGCGCACAGGCGATTTCCCGAACAACAAGTGGTACGGCGACCTGGCGCGGGTGTTGATCTACAACCGGCCGCTGTCCGATGCGGAAATTGTGGAGACGGGGTACGCGCTGGGAGCGGCCTATGGGATAAGCACCGGCTTCAGTTCCACCGAGCCGATTATTGACTTTAACGCCGACGCTGGCGTGGTCAGCGACGCCAACGGAGTCAGCGCCTGGAGCAACCAGATCGCCGATGCCATGGAAGACGCGGTGGTTCAGACCGAAAACAACAAGAAACCGGTTCTGCTCTCCGCGGCGGTGAACGGCCATAGTGCCCTGCGGTTCGACAGCGGCGACAGCGATGGGCTGGCCGGCGACGCGCTGGCCGGCGACAGCGAGACCGCCCTCGACCCTCTCATGCGGGGTATCGGCTACACCTGGTTCGTGGTGGCGCGATCAGATGGGCCCAGCGGCGAGTCCGGCGCCATTTTCGGCAGTCTGCTCAACGGTGCCCCATGGTCAGGACTGTCCGCACTCATAGCATACCCGGGCGGCGCGGTCCGGCACCCCTTCCGCACCGCCGACGAATACAAGGCATCCGGCACCTACTCGGTGGCGGACGGCAGCTATCATGTGCTGGCCGGCCGCGCTTCGGCCGGCCTCGCTCCGGTAATCACCGTCTATGACAACAGTCCCTCGGCGCTGGGCTGCGTGACCGGGACCACAACCGGCATTGCCGAGTCAGGTCCTCTGTGCATCGGCGCCTGGCGCACCGGGTTGTTCAACACTCTCTGGCACGGCGATCTCGCGCGCATCCTGATCTACAACCGGCCCTTGCCGGACGAGGAACTGACTACGATCGGGCGCTCGCTCGCGGTAACCTACGGACTGAGCACCGCCTTTGTGACCAACACAACGCCCATCCTCGACCTGAACGCCGACTATGGCGTCGTCAGCGACGCCAACGGTGTCAGCGCTTGGAGTAACCAGGTGGCCGGGGGAGCGGAGGATGCGGTGGTTCAGACCAACAACGCCGGCAAGCCCACGGTGCTGACGGGCGTGCTGAACGGACACAATGCCCTGCGTTTCGACAACGACGGCGCCGATGGCGATTATGGCGACCGGTTGCTGGGCGATGATCTCGCCGCCTTCGACTGTCTGCTCCGGGGAGGAGGATACACGTGGTTCGTGGTGGCGCGCAGCGACACCCCGCAGTCCTGGGCTCCAGGCATCATCTTCGGCACGCTGGAAAATGCGAGCCCATATTCAGGCATTGCCGCGGCAGTGAAGAATGTTTCCGGCTGCATCGAGAACCTGTTTCGGACCAGCGGTTACGAATACACGGCCAGCGGATCCGTCAGCGTCGTCAACGGCAAGTATCATGTCTTTGCGGGTCGCGCGACACCCGGAACCAACGTGACCATCACAGTCTATGACAACGGCCCAACCGCGGCAGGGAGCGCGTCGCTCGCAAGTCTGGGCGATAACGGCGGTGCCATCTGCATCGGCGATTTCCGAACGGGGAAAGTTGAGGCGCGCTGGTATGGCGATCTGGCCAGGGTGCAGATATTCAACCGCTATCTGACCGAACGAGAGTTCAGCGCGGCAGGGCGTGCCCTGGCGAATGAATATGGCATCTGGACAACCTTCGCTGGGCCGCGCGGAACGATCGTCACGGTTCGATGAGGCAACGGAAGTAATGGATAAGCACATGAATATGACCAAAGTGGAGATACCGTACATCAGAGGGGCTTTTCGGCATGTATTGCACCCGCCCGGCATGCGGGCGGCGCAGGCGGCCGGGAATCCGGCACAGTGGTACATCAACGATCACTGTTTCCTGACGCACGAGGGGAAGATCCACTGGTATGGCATCGTCAACCCATATCCGAACGACCGTCACTTCTACGCGCCGGGCACGCACCGGCATGTCGGGCACGCCTCCGCCGCCGACCCGTTCGGCCCGTGGACGGAGCATCCGCACGCCTTCGCGTACCCCGCAGGAACCACCGACAGCGTGGGGGCCTGCTTCGTGGTGGAGCAGAAGGACGAGTTCATCATGCTTTGCGGCGCCAACATTCTGGGCGACGGCCTGAATGTCGCCACCAGTCGCGATCTCCACGCCTGGTCCTGGGACCGATCGGTCGCCCCGATCCATCCGGTGCATGGCACCCGCGATCCGTGCGTCATTGCCGACCCCAACGGCGGCTATCTGTTGTACGTTACCGGCGGGGAGAGCGGCATCGGACAGATATACCTGGCGTCCGGCCGCGATCCGCGCCATTGGACTTGGGAGGAGCCGGCGCTGGTAACGGACGAGACCGTGGGGCCAGGCTGTCTGGAGTCACCTTTTGTGCATGAAAGAAACGGGGTGTACTACCTCTTCGTCAACTTCAGCCACCGGCAATACGAGGAAACGATCGTCTTCGCGAGCGGCAATCCGCGGCACTTTGACTGGCGTTCGCCGCTGTGCACGCTCTTCACCCACGCGGCGGAGATCTTCTCATGGAAGGGTAAGGACTACATCAGCCACTGCGGCATCGAGGATCAGCACTGGCGCGACACCGGCGCCCCCTACGGGCTTTGGCTGGCGGAACTGGCCTGGCTGCCGGCGCGCGGGTAGCGTGTGGCCTTGGTGCCACGGGGACTGTCACGAGCGTTATGGGAAACACCAAGAGATAATCCGGTCGACGATTACGGACGACGATTACGGAAAACGAGGGGACACTTCCGAATCGTCCACCGTAATCGTCCACCGTAATCGTCGTCCGTAAT
>JAQULY010000083.1 GCA_028718445.1 Kiritimatiellia bacterium | reverse complement strand
CGCCCCTGCAACGGCCCGCTGATGATCAGCAACTTGGTCTTGCGCACGCGAATGGTGCCGCCGTCGGCGTCCGTGGAGAGCACCAGCGTCTGGGCATGCGTATCCTGGTTTGCGGAGGTATCCTTCATGCGTCTGACCGGCCCGGAGCAACAGTCGTGCCTTCACAATAACGCATGCGTCTGACTGTATGCAATCGCGAAGTGGACAAAATCATCCCTTGCTCTTCGACCCCGCCGTTTCGCGGATCACGTAGATCGGCTTGTTCTGCGATTCGTGATAGGTGCGCGTCTGGATTTCCGCCATCAGTCCCAGCGTGATGAACTGCAGGCAGAAGCCCAGGAAGACCAGCGGCGTGATGATCCAGAAGGGGCGTTTGAGCAGGTAGGTGTGCGGTCCCAGCCATGGGCACGCGCCGGCGAGCCAGCCGCCCTCGGCATAGGCACCGCACATCCCGGCCGCCCAATCGGCGACCACCAGCAGCAGCATCGCCAGCGCCACCGCGCCGAACCGGATGCCGATGCGCCCGAAGATCTGGATCGGACGCGTGCTGTACTGCAGCAGGAACTTGACGGTCATCAGGTCCAGCACCACGCGCAGGGTCCGCGAGATGCCGTACTTCGACTTGCCGAAGCGGCGCGCATGGTGGCGCACCGGCACCTCGTCAATGCGTCCGCCCACCCAACTGGCCAGGGCGGGGATGAACCGGTGCATCTCGCCGTACAGCTTGAGGTTCTTGACGATCTCGCGACGGTAGGCCTTGAGCGAGCAGCCGTAGTCGTGCAAGCGCACGCCGGTGATCTTGCTGATCAGGCCGTTGGCGAGCATCGAGGGCAGTTTGCGATCTAGGAAACGGTCCTGGCGGTCCTTGCGCCAGCCGCTGACCACGTCCACGCCGCGGGCGATATGCTCGAGCAGCATGGGGATATCGGCGGGATCGTTCTGCAGGTCGGCGTCGAGCGTAATCACGACCTCCCCTTCGGCGGCGTCGAAACCGGCGGCGATGGCGGGGGTCTGACCGAAATTGCGGCGGAAGCGGATCAGTTTCAGGCAGGGGTACTGCGCGGCCATCGCCAGCAGCGTTTCCCACGAACGGTCCCTGCTGCCGTCGTCCACCAGCAGGATTTCGTAGCTTCGACCCAGTCCGCGCATGACACGGTCGAGTTGCTCGCACAGCGCGGGAATGCTTTCTTCTTCGTTGTAGATGGCGACGACGATAGAGACATCGAGCATGTGAGCACGCCTTCCGCTATGGGATTCGTGTCCGAAACGCATTCGGACCACCGATTAAATACCATACCGCAGAAACGGAGCGGAATCCATACTTCTTAGACCAAATTGACGCGCACACCCCACTTGCGCCCCGAATTTCGAGATTGACCAGCCGGCCGGTAATGTATGACTCTCATGGAAACAAGGAAGGAGAGGGCAGACATGCATAGTCCGTGCGGTGCGTCCCGTGCGTTGAATTGGGCAGCGGTCGTTCTGGCCGGCTTGTCTTGGCGGGTCGCCGCGGCGGATGCGAAAGCTGCGCCACCTATGGAGCCATCAAAATCACTGCCCGTGCCCGGCGCCGTGTTCAGCGTCGCGGGTCACACGGCCTTTCTGATCGCGCCCACCAACATGGAGGCCGGACGGGCGACGCCGTGGGTGTGGTACGCGCCGACGCTGTCGGGACTGCCGGGACCCGAAGAGGCGTGGATGATAAACAAGTTCCTGGAAGCCGGCATGGCGGTCGCCGGCGTAGACGTAGGCGAATCTTTCGGAAGCCCTGCCGGGAGGGCCATTTTCACATCCCTTTATGAAGAACTGGTGCGACGTGGATTCTCAAAGCGACCGTGTCTGTTGGCGCGCAGCCGCGGCGGACTGATGCTCTACAACTGGGCTGTCGAGCATCCCGCATCCGTGGCCGCCATCGCGGGCATCTATCCGGTCTGCGATCCCAGCAGCTACCCGGGCATCGAGGGGGCCTGCGCGGCCTACGGCATGACCAGCCAGCAGTTCGCCGACGCCTTGCCCCAGCACAACCCTGTCAGCCGCGTGGCAGCGCTGGCCAAGGCGCAGGTCCCCATCTATCACATTCATGGCGACTGCGACACGCTCGTGCCGCTTGACCGCAACTCCGCCGCGCTGGCGGAGGCGTACCGGCGCGCCGGAGGCAAAGAGATGCAGCTGGTCGTGATCCAAGGCCAGGGACACAATATGTGGGAAGGCTGGTTCAAGAGCCAGGAACTGGTCGCTTTCGTGATCGCTCACGGAAAGGCACGGCAGTGAACAGTCAAATGAAGATTCTGGCCCTGGGGGCGGGTGGCTTCATCGGTTCCCACTTGACGGAGCGCCTGCTGCGCGACGGCTACGCCGTCACCGGCGTGGATACCCACAGCGACAAGCTGACAGACGCGCTCAAGCACCCGTCCTTCACCTTTGTCGCCACGGATATCGCCGACCGCCGCTTCGATCTTGACGCCGCCGTGCGCGCGGCGGACCTGGTCATAGACCTGATCGCCTACGCCAATCCGGGGCTCTACATCCGCATGCCGCTGGAGGTCTTCCGGCTCAATTTCACCGAGAACCTGCGTATCGCCGAAAGCTGCGTGCGCCACGGGCGGCGGCTGATCCAGTTCTCCTCGTGCGAAGTCTACGGCAAGAGCGTGGCCGGCATCGCCGCGGGCGACCTGGCCGATCCCGACGACCCCAAACACGCCACCTTCAACGAGGAGGAGAGCCCCATGATCATGGGGCCGGTCGGCAAGCACCGCTGGATCTACGCTTCGGCCAAGTCGCTGCTGGAACGCGTGCTGCACGCCTATGGACTTGAGGGCCGCCTGGATTACACCATCGTCCGCCCGTTCAACTTCATCGGCCCGCGCATAGACTACCTGCCTTCGCAGCAGGATGGCATCCCGCGCGTCTTCTCCTACTTCATGGACGCCCTCCTGAACGGTGGCCGCATGCTGCTGGTGGATGGCGGGCGCCAGCGCCGCACCTACACGCACATCGCCGACGCGGTGGATTGCATCGCGCGCATGGTGGCGCGTCCCGGCGCCGCGCACAACCAGATCTTCAACGTCGGCGCCCGCGGCAACGAAGTCAGCATCCGCGGGCTGGCCGAGCTGATGCGCGAGATCTACGCCGCGCGTTTCCGGCTGCCGGGGCAGCCGCTGGCCGAGATCGCCGAAGTGTCCGGACGCGAATTCTATGGCGAAGGCTATGACGACTCCGATCGCCGCATTCCGGACATCGCCAAGGCGCGTTCGCTGCTGGGCTGGGAACCGCGTTACGACCTGCGCGCGACGCTCGATGACGCCATGGGCTACTACGTCGCCATGACCCGCGGCCAGGCGTAAGCGCGTCTGCCGACCGCCATGCTGTCACGTCCGGTCATCGTCATGCCCGCCTACCAGGCCGCCGCCACCATTGAGGGCGTGCCGCCCCGCATCCCGCCCGCCGTGGCGGCGCGCCTGGCGCGCCTGATCGTGGTGGACGACGGCAGTCGCGACGATACCTGGAGCACTATCGCGCGCCTGGCGGCGGCCGATGCCAGGGTGCTGCCGCTGCGTCACGAGACCAACCGCGGCTATGGCGGCGCGCTCAAGACCCTGCTGCGGGCGGCGCTGACCGCTGGGGCCGACGGCGTGGTGGTGCTGCACGCCGACGGCCAGTACGCGCCGGAGTCGCTGCCCGGCATGCTGGCGCCGCTGGATGCCGGCGAAGCCGACCTGGTGCAGGGCTCGCGCCTGCTGGGCGGCGGCGCGCTGGCTGGCGGGATGCCGCGCTACAAATACATCGCCAACCGCGCACTCACCTGGATCGAAAACCGCGCCTTCGGACTGCAGCTGGCCGAATACCACAGCGGTTACATGGCCTACTCGCGACGCTTCCTGGAAGCGGCGCGTTTCGACGCCCTGAGTGAGTCCTTCGACTTCGATCTGGAAATGATCGCCGTCGCCCGGGCCGGCGGCTACCGCATCCACGAGATACCCATCCCAACGCACTATGGCGACGAGGTATCGCACCTGCGCTCGATACCTTACGGCTTGCGCGTCCTGCGCGTCGTGACGCGTTACCTGCGCGGAAAATATGGCTGATCCGCGTCGTGACGCCGTGAAGGGAACCTATACCTACGATTTTCCGGAGGACGCCAGGCATGGCGCCGTCTCCGGCAATCCGCTGGAGGGCGTGGCGTTCATCTTCTACGTCCACGCCTGGACGCGGCGTGTGCGCGACTGGAACTACGCCGGCGTCCTCAGCCCCTACTGGCGGCTGCTGCATTGCAGCGACGGCGCCGGACGCGTCAGGTTCGGCGCTACCGAACACCTGCTGAACCGCCGTAACCTCATCCTGATTCCGCCGGATGTGCCCACGGATATGTCGGCGTCAGGCGTTATCGACATGTTGTACGCCCATTTCCTGCCCATCTTCCCAATCTCGGTCGAGCTGATCTTCAAGGCCGATCGTCCGATCGAGTTGAAGCTGCGGTCCGAACACCGGCACCTGATCCGCCTGCTGATGGCGGGCTACGCGCGCGCCGGGCAGCAGCATACGGCCAATCTGCTCAGGTTCCGCGCGTTGCTGGATGTCTGTTTCGCCGAGCTGCTGGAACCTTACGTCGCGCGGCTGTGCGCGGCCAAGCCGCCCGACGCGCGCGCCGTGCGGATGCTGGACTGCATTCAGCGCCGCTACGCCGCGAAGCTGACCAACAGGCAAATCGCCGCCGCGGCCGGTCTGGGCGCCGATCGGGCGGTGCGGCTATTCGAGGATGCTACGGGTATGACCCCGATGGCCCGGTTGCGTCGTGTGCGGCTGGCCGCGGCCGCGCGTCTGCTGGTCACGACGGACAAGTCCATCAAAGAAGTGGCGGTCGAATGCGGCTTCGCCAACCGTTTCCACTTCACACGGCTCTTTGCCGACCGAACGGGCGTGGGGCCGGCCGCCTTCAGGCGCCGTTTCGGCGCCGCCGCGCACGGCCGTCCGGCGATTGATCTTAGACAGGGCAGTTGAGTTGCGAAGGAATGGCAATTACGCGACGATTTGACCGTACACTTCGTCGCCACCCTTAACCGGATACCCTTAACCGGTCCTACCTACACGGACTTCCGACTGCTTCTTTTTGAGGCTGCTCCATATTCTCGTGTAAGACGATCCGGTTAAGTGTATCCGTTTAAGCGTAGGCGGTTAAGTGGCCAGTGTTACTGCACCACCTTGGTGCAAGGCGATGAACAAAGCGGCATGGGCGCAAGACGACAACGTGTAACCACTTGCACTCATGCATCCGAGCTGCTGAGCTGCAGAACTGCTCCATATAGGTTGATGACGCGTAACGCTCAACGTTCAGCGTTGAACGTTAGTGTTCCTCGCGGAGGCGGCTGGGCTCCAGGGGTTGCGCCGGTGAACCGCGACCTGGACCGCCATCGCCGCGAGCACCAGGGCGGCAACTGCCAGGTACGGGTAAGTGAATCCCCAGGCGTCGGCCATGAATCCGGCGATGAGAGGCGCTACGAAGCCGGTCACGCCCACGATGGACTCGTTCACGGCGACATAGCGGCCGGCGTGCTCCGGATGCGCCAGCGCGTGATACACCATGTAGAAGCTGAACGCGCCGGAGTAGATGCCGAACGACACCGCGCCGATCAGAAAGATAGCCGGTGTGTCGCCCAGGCCGAAGCAGAGCAATCCGACCAGGCCCGCCGCGCAGCCGGCCGCCACTGGCCGCGCGCGGTACATCCACTGGCCGCCGCGCACCAGCGCCAGGCCCGTGAGCGCCTGAGTCATGCTGAGCGCGAAGAGGATCGTTCCCAGTGTGCTTTCCGGCAGATGGAGTTCGCTCACGCCCCGCGCCGGCAGCGCGGAACGGATGATGGAGAGCGACGAAAACAGGACAATCGCGGCCAACCATCCCAACCAGGCGAGATCCGGCGGTGATTCTCCGGGCAAAGTTGCCGCCGGTGCTGGTGTGGCGGCGCCCGCCTGTTGGGTGCGCCGGTTGCGGCTGCGCAGGAACGCCGCGAACAGGGCCGAAAGCGCCAGACCGACCGCCGCGCCGAACAGCAAGGCGTAACGCCACCCCGGGCCTTCGCCGCCGGCTGCGTTTGTCGCGCCAAAATGCATCAGGAATCCGGCGGCGAACGGCCCGCAGGCAAAACCCGTGCTCCAGGCAAAGGTGTAGAGACCCGTGGAGTACGCCAGCGTCCGGCCGCCGGCCGTGTCCAAGTCCTTCATGAAGAGTTGGAAGGGAGGGAAGAACATGGCCGCGGACACACCGCCCAGACCGACGAACGCCAGCATCGCGGGGAAATCCGTGGCGAGGGCGAGCAGACCGCAAACCAGCGCGGACAGCAAGCAGCCGGCCAGCACAAGACGATGCGCGTTGCGCGGCGACATCAGCCGTCCAACCAGCGGACAGACAACGACATACACCACACTCCATGCGGCCGGTACGGATGCCACCTGCGCGGCGCTGCCGGACAGCCTGGCCGCGCGTACCGAGCAGACGAACAGCAGCAGCGCGAGCGACAGGTCCATGAGCGCCGGCATCACATAGATTAGCGTGGCCTGCCCATGCTGCCGGTAGAAACCATCCATAGGACTCCCTGACTGTGTAAAAACAACAACATCGCATTATCCGGTCCGCAACGCAATCGGCTCGCATCAGCGGGGTTGACAGTGCCCGCCGGACCGCGTACCCTTTGTAACTGCCTTGGAGACCCTTTTTTGTTGAAGAGAAGGATGGGGCGGTCCCGTCCTTTTTTGTTCTGTGGCTGACAACCGAGAGGCGCCGCGCAGCCCAAGCGGGAGCACAGGAGCGTTATGAACAACGAACTGCTGACCATCGTCAATTTTATGGAGCGCGAGCGCGGCGTCAGTCGGGAGACCATCATTCAGGCGATCGAGGCCGCGCTGGAAGCCGCCGCCCGCAAGAGTATGGGCATCACCGGCGACATGCGCGTCAATATTGACCGTAAGACGCTGAATATCAAGGCCTTCCAGAAGCTGATCGTGTCGGAGGACGACACCGGTCCGAGTCTCATTTCGCTGCGGCGAGCGCGCGACATCAAGCCCGATGCCGTGGCCGGCGAGGAGGTCGAGGTCGAGTTGCCGCCCGAGCGTATCGGACGCATCGTCGCCCAGAACGCACGGCAGATGATCATGCAGAAGATCAGGCAGGCCGAGCGCGAGAACGTTTTTGAGGAGTACAAGGACCGTATCGGCGATATCGTCAGCGGTACCGTGCGGCAGGTCATGCGGCGCGATCTGATCGTGGACCTGGGGCGCGCTGAGGCCCTGTTGCCGTTCCGCGAGCGTATACCCACGGAGGAGTTCCAGGTGGGCGACCAGTTGCGCGCTTACGTGCTCAAGGTGCAGCCCAGCACCACGGCGCCCAGCGTGGTGCTGTCGCGTGCCTGCCCCGAGTTTGTCAAGGCGCTCTTCCGCATCGAGGTCTCCGAGATCGCGGATGGCATCGTTGAGGTCATGGGTGTGGCGCGCGATCCGGGCTTTCGCTCCAAGATCGCCGTGCGCTCGCATGACGAGAAGGTGGATCCCGTGGGCGCCTGCGTTGGCCTGCGCGGCACGCGCGTCAAGAATATCGTGCGGGAACTCAATGGCGAGAAGGTGGATATCGTGCGCTGGAGCGAGGATGTCCGCCAGTACGCCACGCAGGCGCTGTCGCCGGCGCGGCTGGCCGGCGTGGTGGTGGAGTCGGAAGCGCCGCGCGTGCTGCGCGTGATGGTGGACCCCGACCAGCTTTCGCTGGCGATCGGCAAGCACGGCCAGAACGTGCGGCTCACTTCCAAGCTGCTCGGTTGGAAAGTGGATATCCAGCGCACCGATGTCGAGGTCTCGTTCGAGGAACGGGTGGCCAAGGCGGTTGACTCCCTCGCCTCGATCGAGGGTATTGCGCGCGAGGAGGCGGAGACGCTGGTCAAGACTGGCTTCCTCACGGCTGAAGGCATTTTGGCGGCCGAAATTCCATACATTCAGGATGTTACGGGACTCGAAGAAGAGGCCGTGCGCCGCATCTGGAACGCGGCCAAGGCGCTGGATACCGGTGAGGACGGTGCGTAGCCATGAGAGTGTTCGAGCTAGCAAAGGCTTTAAAAACAACCAGCGCTGACCTGCTGCGGCAGGCGCAGGCGCTGAAGCTGGATGCGCATTCGCCGTTGGCGCGCTTGGACGACGACGACGTCCGTGCCTTGAAGGCGCACTTCGCCTCCAAAGCGCCGGCCGGGGCGGCGGCGTCATCCGAGGAGACGGGCGGCGGCGTGGTTGCATCCAAGCGCGAGCGCGCCGCGCGGCGCCGCGACAACGCCGCGGCGGCGGAGCTGGAGGCCCTGCGCGCCGGCGTCGCGCGCGCCCGCCGGATTGAGGCGCAGCGCCGCGGCCAGCCTGCGGCTGCCGCGCCGGAGACAAAGCCTGAGGCGGTCGCTCCGGAAACGCCGGCCACGCCTTCTGGAACGGCCGACGATCAGGGCGAAGCGCCCGTGATCATAGCCCTGGAACCGCCCGCCGCGGATGAAGCCAAGATCATCATTCACGCGGAGATCGCGGAAGAGACTGCCGTCGCGCCGGCCGACAGCGAGGAGGCGGAAACGCCGGCTAGCGCCGCCGCCCGCGTCAAGCGGCTGCGTGAGGCGGCCGAAGAAGAGATTGACCCCGACGAGGCGCTTGCCAGCGCCTATCTGGGCAAGCGGGTGCAGACGACCTCATCATCGAAGGCGCACCCGGTGCGTCCCAAGGAAACGCGCGAACCGGAGGCGCCCGCGCGCTCCGAAAAGGCGTCCGCCACTAAGGGCGAACGCGCCGCGCGCCCCGCCGCCCCGGCCGCGCGTGCGCGTCCGGGAGCGCAGCCCGCCGTCGCGGCTGCCCCTGCCGCCGGCCGCGCGCCCGCACGTCCCGCTCCCGCCGGCCGGGCGCCCATCGTCAGGGCGTCCGCCGCCAAGACGCCCACCCCCGGCGCGCCTGTCCGTCCCCGCTTTGCGCCGGTAGCCCCAACGGCGGCAACCGCCGACCGCGTGCTGTCGCTGCGCGGCCCCACACTGGTCAAGGACCTGGCCGAGATGATGGGCGTGCGCCCGAACCGGCTGATCGCCGACCTGATGCAGCTCAACGTGCTCGCCTCGATCAACCAGCGTGTGGACATCGAGATGGCCGGCCGCATTGCCGAAAAGTACGGCTACAAGGTGGAACTTGAACGCGTCAAGCGCTCGGCCACCCGCAAACCCGCCATTCGCCGGCTCGACGCCGAGGACGACATCCCCGATGACCGCCCCGAGGATCTGGTCGCGCGGCCCCCCGTGGTCACCTTCCTTGGCCACGTTGACCATGGCAAGACCTCGCTGATGGACCGCATCCGCAAGACGCAGGTCGCGGAAGGCGAGGCCGGAGGCATCACGCAGCACATCGGCGCCTATACCGTCGAACTCAACGGGCGCAAAATCACCTTCCTCGATACCCCCGGACACGCCGCCTTCTCGGCCATGCGCGCGCGTGGCGCAAACCTGACCGACCTGGCAGTCATCATCATCGCCGCGGACGACGGCATCATGCCGCAGACGCGCGAGGTGATCAAGCAAGCCCGCCAGGCCGAGGTGCAGATGCTTGTCGCCATCAACAAATGCGACCTGCCCACGGCCAAGCCCGACCGCGTCCGCCAGCAGCTGCAGGCCGAGGGCCTGACGCCGGAAGAGTGGGGCGGCGACCTGGTCACCTGCGAAGTCAGCGCCACCACCGGCAAAGGCATTGACCACCTGCTCGAAATGATCCTGCTGCAGGCCGACATGCTCGAGCTGCAAGCCAATCCGAACCGCCGGGCCGACGGTTACGTGATCGAGGCCCAGCTCGAACTCGGCCTTGGACCCACGGCCACGCTGCTGGTCTCCTCCGGAACCCTCAAGGTGGGCGACGTGGTGTTGATCGGCGAACACTTCGGGCGCCTGCGCGGACTGATGGACGATCGCGGACGCAAGGTCAAGACCGCCGGGCCGGCCATGGCCGTGCGCGTGATGGGACTCTCGGGCGTGCCCGAGGCGGGCGCGGAGTTCCGTGCGATGGTCAACGAGAAGCGCGCGCGCGAACTGGCCGAGAAATTCGCCCAGGAACGCAAGGACGCGGAGTTGAGCGCCGCCAGCAAACCGGTCACCTACGACAACCTGCTGGACCAGCTTAAGGCGCAGAAGAAGAAGCAGCTCGGCTTGATCGTGAAGGCCGACACCCAGGGATCCATCGAAGCCATCGTGGACTCGCTGCGCGATATCCGCAGCGAGAAGATCGGGCTCGAGATCGTCAACAGCGCCATCGGCAACGTCACCAACAACGACATCCAGCGGGCTGGCGCCAGCGGGGCCACCATCGTGGGTTTCCAGATCGGTCTTGACGGCGGCGTGGCGGCGCAGGCGCGGCACGACAATGTGCGCGTGCACACCTTCCGCATCATTTACGAGCTGTTCGACTACGTGAAGCAGGCGCTGCTGGACATGCTCGACCCGGAGTACCGCGAGGTGATTCGGGGTCACGCGCAGATCCGCGCCATTTTCGACATCGGCAAGAAGGGCAAGGTGGCCGGCTGCCAGATGCTCGACGGCGTGCTGCGCACCGATGCGCGCGTCCGCGTGAAACGCGCGCGCGATGTCGTTTTCGACGGCCGTATGCAGACGTTGCATCACTTCCAGGACGAGGTCCAGGAGGTGCGCGAATCGCAGGAATGCGGCGTTCGCTTCCTGAATTTCGAGGGCTTCGCCGAGGGCGACGTCGTCGAGTGTTACGTCATGGAGGAACTGGAGCGTGCGCTCTGACGCTCCGCGGGAGGAAGCATGGCGATTGACCGGCTCGAGCGCGTGAATGCCCTGTTGCGCCGCGAGATCGCGGAGGCGCTGCCCGCCGTGATGAGCAACGCGGACATTGACCTGGCGGCCGTGATGATCACGGGCGTGCAGGTGTCCCGCAACCTGCGTCACGCCTTGGTCTCGGTCTCGATCCTGGGGCACGAGAACGAACGCGGCAGCATGTTGGGCAAGCTCACCGCGCGCCACGCCGCTTTCCAACGGCTGATCAACCGCGACATCCGGCTGAAGTACACGCCGGTGCTGCAATTCAAGCTCGACACGTCCGTCGAGAAAGGCGATCACGTTCTCGACCTCCTGGCCAAAATGGAGGCCGCGGAAGCCCCAGCCCTGAACCCTGAACCCTGAGCCTCAGTCTCTCCCGTCCCTTACCCCATGCCTTCACCCCCCTTCGCCACCCGTTCCGTCGCCCCCGTCACCGGGCGCTACGACGGAGTCTTGCTGGTTGACAAACCGGCCGGACCCACGTCGCACGATGTCGTGGCCGCTATCAGACGCACCTTCCGTTTCGAAAAGGTCGGCCACGGCGGCACGCTCGATCCCAACGCCACGGGATTGCTCGTGATCCTGCTTGGTAAAGGGACTTCGCTCTCGAACATGGTCATGGGCAGCGACAAGCACTATGCCGGCGACATGCTCGTCGGCACGGTTACGGATTCGCAGGACACGGATGGGACAGTGCTCGAACGCAAGCCCTGCGATGGCGTCACCGCGGAACAGTTGCGGGAGCGCATGACCGCGTTGGTGGGCGACAGCTACCAGGTGCCGCCCATGGTCTCGGCGATCAAGAAGGCCGGTGTGCCGCTATACAAGCTGGCGCGCAAGGGACAGGACGTGCCCCGCGAGCCGCGGCTGGTGCATGTCTACAGTTTCCGGCTGCACTCGTGGCAGCCGCCGCTTGCCCATTTCGACGTGGTTTGCGGCAAGGGCACCTACGTCCGCACACTTTGTCACGACGTCGGCCAGGCGCTCGGTTGCGGCGCCTGCCTGCAGAGCCTGCGCCGCATCCAGTCCGGCCGGCTGAACGTGGCCGATGCCATGCCTCTGGAGCAGATTCTGACGCTGGACCGCGAGGCGCTGGCAGAGCGCGTCATTCCCTATTATCGTTTCCTGAACGAGTACGCCGGCCAGACGACTCCCGGGAATTGAACTGGGCGGTGGCGCCTATTTCTTGGCGATCGCGTTCTTGATCAGCCCGACGATGGCGATCAGCACGCCGCCGCCGACACCGCCGCTGGCGATGCTGCCGACTACGCTCTGAACGTCCATGCCGCCGGTCGGCGCCTCGATCCCCAGCATGCCCAGCAGTTGTCCGCCGAGACCGCCGCCGACGATTCCAAGGACCGAGTTCACCAAGGTGCCCAGCGAGGACTTCTTCATCAGCGAACCCGCCACGTTTCCTCCCACGGCGCCGCTCACCAACTGAACGATCAATGGCAACATTTTCTCCATGATGTGTTCTCCCTGTCCGATTCCACCCTTTCTGGCGAGATGACCACGCCAGGCGCGGTTACGGTGGCCGCCGAACCATTTGTTCGGCTACCGACGCAGCCTGCAAGAATGCTTGCATGTTAGCAAACCGTCCCGAAACAGGCAACATTTACGGACAGCTTTGCCAGGGCAAACGGTCAAGACAGTTGACTCGCGGAGTGGCGTGGAAATGGTTCGCGGTTTGCATGTCGCAGGTTTCCCCCGTGTACGAACCGCAGATTGGCGAATCATGATTCTAGAATCATGAATGTAAGACGATCCGATTAAGGGTGTCCGGGTAAGAGCGGCGATCAAGAGTGACGCGCGTTTCGCCAGAGCCGACCTCTGACCTCTGACCTCTGACCTCCGGGCGACGGCGGAAAGCGGTGGACAACCCGACGGTTCCGCCCGTCACCTTCCCGGCGGCGGCTCCTGAACCGGACGAACTAAGCATCCCTGCGCCAGCGCCTGAATAGCGCGCGCCAGCGCTTCGACATCGCGCAGGTCGGCGCACTCGCTGGGGCTGTGATTTCCCGTGGTCGGAACGAGCAGCGGCAGCACGGGTCCGGAGAGGCCCTGACGCGGGAAGGCGCGGGCGTCGGTGCCGCTGTAGTTGTAGACCTCGGTCTGTAGAGGGATGCCGGCTTCTGCCAGGTAGGCGGCGACGGCGTCGCGGCGCGCGGGGCTCAGAAGCACGGAAGCGTCGGTGATGGTCAGCACCGGTCCGCGGCCCATTCGCACCTGCTGAGGCGGCGAAACGTAAGTGGCGTCCAGCACGATCGTCAGGTCGGGGCGGACACGATGCGCCAGCACGGAGGCGCCGAAACCGCCCATCTCTTCGCACGCGGTAGCTCCCAGCACGAGGTTGTAGCGACTGCGCCAACTGGCGAAGAGCGCCGGCAACGCGGCCAGCAGCCAGCAGCCGAGGCGGTTGTCGAGGAAAGCGGCATGGATGTGGTGGCCCCGCAGGCGCGGTTGCGGGGCGAAGCAGACGCGGTCGCCATGGCGCACGCCGCCGGGCGCGGGCGACGGTGTCCGGGCCGTCAGTTCGCATACCAGATCGGGCTGGCCCTTGCCGTCCGTGCCGCGCTTGCGGATGACGACCGGCAGTTTTCCGGCCGCGCACTTGAGGACTCCCTCAGCGGCGTTGCCGTGCAAGGCAGCGCCGCCCAGGGTGGTGAGCCCCCAGCAGCGCGCCTGGGCCTTCGGCTTGCGGCTGGAGACGCTCAGACGGTCAATGGCGAACCCGGGCGAGTCCATGTGGGCACACACCAGCAGCACGGGTTTGCGCGCGCGGACGGGGGGCGTGGCGGCCACGGCGTAATCTCCCAGGCGCAGCGTCTTCCAGCCTGCGCCGCGCCAGGCGCGTTCCAGCAGGTCGCGCACTTCCTGCTCGTCGCCGGGGGTGGCATGGCAGGCGAGCAGCTCCAGCAACAGCGCGCTGGAAAGCGGCGCTGGAAGCGCAAGGGATGGCAGCGGGATGGTTCGCTGTGAACGCGGCATGGCACTACGTCGCTGGCGCCACGCTGGAGGGATTAGGCTCGGAATCCAGAACCATGCGGTAGTGCTTCAGGAAGCAGCGAATGATGTCGTCCTTGGTCACATCGTCCAGACCGTAGGACGGAACGGTTGGCTCGCGCAGGAAGCTTTCGACCTTCACGAGGCGCAGGCCCTTGCGCAGGCGCACCTCGGCGTAGGGCAGGACGCCGGTTGCGGCCGGCCGCTTGATGATGCGAAAGGCGATTTCCTCGACATCGCCGTTGCGCACGCTCAACAGGATGGCGGCGGGGGCCTCGCGCACCTGCGCATCGCGCTTGTGCTGGATCAGCTCGTCCGCCAGTTCCCTCAACGAGGGGGTGGCCACTTGCCGCAGGAACGCCTCGAACAGGGCGTTCTCCTGTTCCGCGCGGCTGGCCCGGGCGCGTCCCTCCAAAATGCCTCCAAGCTCCTTGCGCCAGTCAGACATGTTGTCCAAACCTCTCCGTCACAACACGGACGCGGCGGGTCGCCGGCGCCGTAGTTGACCAATAAAAGGTAGCACGATTCGGGCCAAGGGGCAATCGCGCCTTCGTTTTCACTTGCGCCGCCGTGCGCGTTCGTGTATTACCCCTCGTGTTCTCATCGCTCGGGTGGTGGAATGGCAGACACGCATGTTTGAGGGGCATGTGGGGAAACCCGTGGGGGTTCGAGTCCCCCCCCGAGCACCATTTTGCAATTGACTGTTAACCCTTAAAGGCATTGAGAGGGGG
>JAQULY010000082.1 GCA_028718445.1 Kiritimatiellia bacterium | reverse complement strand
CACCGCCTCGACCGTCGGCAGGTTGCGCAGCGCCTCCAACGAACGGTTGCTCATGGAGTCGCCGACGCAGGCCACGACGGTGCGTTCGACGCCGTGGATTACGCGCGGTTGATAGCGCAGCGAGTGTACGAGGTCGCGCACCTCGGCGATCTGCGGTTCGGTCGCATGCGGTTTGAGGACGATTATCATGTGTATCTTTCCGGGCGGATTCTAAGCGTCCCGCCGGAGCGCTGTCAAACGCGGTTGCACCAGTTGACACCGCGGCCCGTACCCGCCAGACTGGCGCGCATGCAAACGACACCTACCGGCGGTCGCCGGCCCCACGCCGCCATGCTGGCGTCATGGGGCGTACTGGCGGCGTTCACGGCGGTCTTTCTGCTGCACGGCAATCGCGAGTTCCTGCTATACGCCGGCACGCTGGCCCTGTTGATATTCGTGATCCAGCGCAGCGACCGCGCGTGGCGCTATCCCGCGGCCGTCAAGTGGTGCTTCCTGGCCTGGCTGGCGCTGCACATGTGCGGCGGTTTTGTGCACCTTGGCGGCACGCGCCTCTATGACGCGATCATCTGGCCGCTGGCGGGCGCCCCCTACCACATCCTGCGCTACGACCAGTTCGTCCATGCCTTCTGCTACTTCATGATCGGCGGATTGCTGCGCACGCTGACGGCGCGCCTGGCCGCGCCGGGCGCGTCCAAGGCGCTGCTACTCACCATGACCGTGCTGGCGGCGCTGGGCGTCGGCGCGCTCAACGAAATTGTCGAGTTCGCCGCCGTGGCCTGCTTCTCCACTGACGGCGTCGGCGACTACTTCAACAACGCACTCGACAACGTCTTCAACGCCGTGGGCGCTCTGTGCGCCCTGGCCTGGCCGCTGCCGCAAGTTCACAACGGCGGCGGCTTGGGCAGTCCCTTGATGCAGGACAACGACTTCTTCAAGTCGTCGCCGTCGAAGATGTGATCTATCAGCTTGCCGTCCTTGAAGGCCTGGTAGCCGGACAGATCCAGCACGCCGTTACCTGACAGATTGAAGAGAATCGTCTTCTCGCGTCCCTCTTCCTTGGCCTGCTTGGCCTCGCGAATCGCCTGCGCGATGGCATGCGACGACTCAGGGGCGGGGATCAGTCCTTCGGTCTCGGCGAACTGCACGGCGGCGGCGAAGCACTCGACCTGCGGAATCGCCACGGCGTCAATCAGTCCCTGCCGCAGCGCATGGCTGACCAGCGGCGCCATGCCGTGATAGCGCAGTCCGCCGGCATGGATGGCGGCGGGCTGGTACTCGTGGCCCAGGGTATACATGGGCAGCAGCGGCGTCATCATGGCGACATCGCCGGCGTCGTAGGCGAACACGCCCTTGGTCATCTTGGGGCATGCGGACGGCTCCACCGCCGTGACCCGCGGCGACTTCGACCCGGCGATCTTGTCGGCCAGGAAGGGAAAGGCGATGCCGGCGAAGTTGGAGCCGCCGCCGGCGCAACCGATAATGATGTCGGGATAGCGGCCGATCTTCTTGAACTGCTCCTTGGCCTCCAGCCCGATGATGGTCTGGTGCAGCAGCACGTGGTTGAGCACGCTGCCAAGTCCGTAGCGCGTGTTCTTGGAGTTGACACAGTCCTCGATGGCCTCGCTGATGGCGATGCCGAGACTGCCGGGCGTGTCCGGCCACTTGGCCAGGACGTCGCGCCCCGCCTGCGTCAGGTTGGTGGGACTCGACAGGCACTCGGCGCCCCAGGTGTTCATCATCATCTTGCGCATCGGCTTCTGGTCGAAACTGACACGCACCATGTATACCCGTAGTTCGACGCCCATCAACTTGCAGGCCATCGCCAGCGCCGCGCCCCACTGGCCCGCGCCGGTCTCGGTGGTCATGCGTTTGATGCCGTATTCGCGGTTGTAATACGCCTGCGCGACGGAAGTGTTGCACTTGTGGCTGCCGGCCGGAGAGACCGACTCGTCCTTGAAGTAGATACGCGCGGGGGTTCCGAGCGCGCGCTCCAGGCCGACGGCGCGGCGCATCGGCGTGGGCCGCCAGCGGTAGAGAATCTGGCGAACCTCGTCGGGAATGGGAATCCAGCGCTGGGTGCTGACTTCCTGCTCGATCAGGTTCATGGGAAAGACCGGCGCCAGCATCTCGGCGGTGACGGGTTTGCCGTCCCGGCCCAGCGGCGGTGGCATCGGCTTGCTGAAATCGGCCGCGATGTTGTACCACGCGCGCGGCATCTCATCCTCGTTCAGTTGCACCCGAATCGTTTCGCTCATAGGAGTGTCCTTACTGCCAGTCAGGCCCGCGATGGCGGGTCGTGACGACAGTTTCTATACATAGAATCGCCGAGGAATGCAAGCGAAACCGCCTTCGTGATGGGTCAGTGAGATAGGGGCGCGAGTGGGGTGCATGTGAGCAGGAGCGATTTGTTGATTGTGCGATGGGAACATGGAGGCGTAGCACGGAGGCGGCGCGGATCGGGCCGGTTCAGGAGCCGCCGCCGGGACGCTGACGGGCAGCGCCGACACCTGGCCCGGAGTGCTTTTTCGCGGAGTCAGACGCAGTTACAGGTCTCGCACGCTCACATGCACCCCGCTCGCACCCCCTTCTCACTGAGACCCATTACTGCCGTATCGCGGAACGTGGAACATCCTCAGTGGACGGTTGAGCGTGTCGTGCGCCGATTCACTTCAGACTTCAGCCTATAGTCTTCAGGCTTCAGTCCTCTCGCTCTCCGGCTCGGCCGGCTCCGCGACGGTCTGCCCGCCGCGCGTGAACTCCCTGGCAATGCTGATGCCCACGGCCAGCAAGGTGGGGCCGAGAAAAACGCCGATCAGGCCGAAAGCCATCAGACCACCCAGAACCCCCAGAAAGACGGGCAGAAAGGAGAGCTTGGCGTTACGGCTGATCAGGAACGGGCGCAACACATTGTCTATGCCGCTGATGCACACCAGTCCCCACAGTCCCATGAAGATCGCCCAACCGGTCGAGCCCTGCATCACCAGCCAGATAGTCGCCCCCATCCAGACCAGTGGCGGGCCGATCGGCAGCACCGACAGCACCGTGACCAGCAGCGCCCAGAAGAGCGCCGCCGGCAGCCCCGCAATCGTGAAGCCGATGGCGGCCATGATCCCCTGGCCCAGTGCGGTTCCCAGAACGCCATAGACCACCCCGCGAACCGTCTTGCCCACCAGATCGATCAGATGTTGTGTGTACCCGCCGACGACCCGTTTGATGCCGTCGGAGACGACCTGCGCCACGCGGTGACCGTCGCGGTAGAAGAAGAACGCCACCACCACGCTCAGGCAGACTTGCACGATGCCCTGCCCCACATGAATGCTGTTGCGGATCAGCCATCCCTGCGATCTCGTCAGCAGGTTGCGCAAGATGGCCGCCGTGCGATCGGCATTCAGCGCCCACCCGGACCAGTGCACCTCGATGTAGTCGCCGGCAAAGGGCAGATTGACCAGCCAGTCCGGAGGGGTCGGCAATCCCTCCGCGTTGATCCGTCGCACGACCGACAGCAGATGCTCGACACTGACCGCAAGCGAATTGCCCACCAGCACCACCGGCAGCGCAACCAGCAGCACCAGCGCCAGTGTCATGATCGAGGCGGCCAGAGCGCGACGTCCGCCCAGATGGCGCACCAGCCATTCGCACGCCGGCCAGGTTGCGAAACAGAGGATCGCGGACCACAGGATCACTGAGATGAAGGGCCGCAGCACCACGAAGCAGCCCAATAGAATCAGGCCAAACACCGCCACTCCAAGCAACTGCTCGGTATGCCGGAACAAGCGATCTTTGACCGGATCCATCGGGACTGCGCTCCTCAACGTCGCCCCCATCATGGGACAAGACCGGCTGCACGTCAATCGCACGTCTTTCCGCACGGCGCCAAGTGTGTTAGCCTTTCATGACTATGACCATGCGACGGCAGCCGATGGCGGTGCGCGAGACCACGCCAATGCTGTCAGCGTGGGCCGATCTGGCCGTAGCGCTGGCGCTGCTGGCATGCCTGCCCGATCCGGGAACGCGACTGCTCTGGGCGGTACCTTTCGCGCTGTGGCCGCATATCGCCGATTGGCTGGGCGCACAGGCCCACCTGACAGGGGCACGCGACTGCGTCTTTGTGCCCGACCCGCATCGGCCCGATTGGCGCGCGTTGACCTCGTGTCTGAGCGCGGCCGTCGGCGACGCCGTCGCGGCGCGGCGCGCAACGCGTGTGCTGCTGTGCGGCATGTGCGATGGCGACAGCGCACCGGTGCCCTACACGCTGACATGCAATCCCGCCCGGGGAACGATCGAGATTCGGCACGGCGACGGCCAATTCGCGGTGCGCACTCCGGCGCGCGTCGTGCCTGCTTTGCCCCTGCCCCTGGTCGTGGCGGATCGGCCTGTCCAACTGGTTTTCGCTCCGCTGGACAGCCGCACTATCAGGCTGTCGCTGAGCGATGCCGCGGCCGTCTCTCTCAGTCTGCCGGCGGCGCTGCTGCCGGCGACCCTGTCGGCAGTCGTCGCGCCGCGTCTGGTGCTGCCGGCGATCGTGACGGCGCTGGCGCGCCTGCTGTCGTCGCTCGCGGCGGGCGGCCGCGTGGGCTGGTGGCCGTTTCGATGGAGCCCCCGGGCCTGTGCCGCGGCATGTCCGCCGGTCACGGCGCGTTTTGACACATTCAGAGTCTGGGTGGCCGGGTTGTGGTTGTTGCGCCTGGCGGGTCGGAACGGCCCGCTGGCGCCACTGCTGGAAGACCCTTTGCGACTCTACTTGTGGGGTCTGGCAATTCCGCTGATGCTGGCCTATGGCGTGCGCCGGCATGTATTGGGATTGTGGTAATGGGTCAGTGAGGTTGGGCGCGAGTGGGATGCATGTGAGCAGGAGCGATTTGTTGGGCGTGCTATGAGAACATGGAGGCGTAGCACGGAAGCGCCAACACCCTTGATGTGTGGCCCAGAGCGCTTTCTCACGGAGTCAGGCGCAGTTACAGGTCTCTCACGCTCACATGCACTCTACTCGCGCCGCCATCTCACCTCTCACTGACCTCGGGATTGCGGCGCAACATTGTGGCGCCACGGACGTAAACATGGCATACTTTGAGCTTTCATTAAGACTAATGACCGGAGTAATCGCGTGAAATCAGAATTCAAATTCGCCGCCGCACCCTGGGTACCCTACAAGGATTTCGATCCCGCGTTGCTGGCGCGCCTGCGCCGCATGGGGACGAAGGATTACGAGAAGCACCCCAACCCCGAGTTCCGCATCAAGGTGCTCGATAATGCCGGAGTCATCGACATTGCCGACCGTTTCGCGCAAATCAAGCAGTCGGACGAGCAAAACCGCAAGTTCGTGATGATCTGCGGCAACCCCAACCCCAACACGTACATGCCGCTGGCCGAGTTGATCAATCTGTACCGCATCAACTGCCGCAACGTCTATTGCTTCACGATGGACGAGTGGGCGGACGAAGCGAGCCACATCGCCCCTGAAACCTACCGCGCGGGCTTCACCTATTCGTTCCTGAAGTACTTCTACGAGAAGATAGACCCCGCGCTGCGCATGCCCCGCAAGAACATCTATCACCCCACCGACGCCAATATGGCCGACTATTCTAAAATGCTCTTCGACGTGAGCGACGGCGGGAACTATACCCTGTACAGCGGACCGGGCTGGACCGGACACATCGCCTTCATCGATCCCTGCCCCGAACTGTGCGGTTGCGAGACGATCGAGGAGTATCTGGAACAGCCCGCCCAGGTCGTCACGCTGCACCCCCTGACCATCGCCCAGAACTCGCTGCACGGCGTATTCGGCTGCAGCGGCGACGTCGGTAACGTGCCGCCCAAGGCCGCCACACTGGGACCGCTGGACGTCAAACGCGCCGCGCGCCGCATCGAAGAGCATGGCCTGACCACCATGGGCACGTTCTCGTCCTGGCAGCGTATGGTCAGCCGCCTGATCTGTCATGGCCCGGTCTCGCCGATGGTGCCGGGCTCGATCCTGCAACTGTTCCCCACCAATGTTTATGTGGCCAGCACCATCGCCCAGCCGATCGAGTGCGAGGAGACGGTCGGCTACTGACCGGACAAGCGGCAAACACAGGCCGAAGGGCGGTAGCATCCCGGCGCAGGTGGCATGAGCGCAAACTCACCCAATCCAGCAGTGGCCGAAGGCGCGCACGACTGGCAAGCCGTACGCGACGAACTGGGACCGCGGGGCCTGCTCAGCATCGTCATGCCGGCCTTCAACCTCGCCGGCGTCATCGGCGCTAACATCGAGAGGGTGCGTGCGCTCGTCGCGGGACACGTGCCGTTTGAAATCGTGGTCGTCAACGACGGCAGCCGTGACGGCACCGGCGCGGCCATCGAGGCCGCCGCCGCGGGCCACCCGGACTGCATCCGGGCGGTGTTGCTGGAGGAGAACGGCGGTAAGGGCGCCGCCCTGCGGCACGGTTTCTATGCCAGCCGCGGTTCTCACGTTTTGCTGCTGGACGCCGATCTCGACCTCGATCCCGGCCTGATCGGACGCTTCTTCGAGATCATGCAGCGTGACCAGGCCGACATCGTGATCGGCTCCAAACGGCATCCGGAATCGCGGATTGACTACCCGTTGCGGCGGAGGATCGCCAGTTACGTCTACTACACGCTGGTGCGCCTGCTGGTGGGGCTGCCCGTGACCGACACGCAGACCGGCATGAAACTCTTCCGCCGCGAAGCGCTGCAGTGGGCGTTCGATCGCATGCTGGTCAGGCGCTTCGCCTTTGACCTGGAGATGCTGGCCATCGCCAGCGGTCACGGCTATCGCGTCAGCGAAGCGCCCATCAAAATGCATTTCGGCCGCAAGACCGGCAGCCTCACATGGGGCAACGTCCGTTCGGTCATGGTGGATACGCTGGCCATCTTCTACCGCCTGCGCTGGATCCGCTATTACCAGAGCGTGCGGCTCTGCGCGCCGCCCGATCCCCTGCCCCGCGTCTCCGTGGTCATCGCCTGCCCCGCGCCCAGCGCCTATCTCGACGAGGCCCTGCGCGGTCTGGCGGCCCAGAGCGTGCCGCCGCACGAGATCATCGTACTGCCAGATGCCGACACTGGTGCCCTTCCCGACGCGCCAGGGGTGCGGGTGCATCCGACCGGACGACTGCGTCCGGCCGAAAAGCGCAACATCGGCATCCGGCTTGCCACCGGCGACGTGATCGCCTTCCTGGACGACGACGCCCATCCCGCGCCGCAATGGCTGGAACAGGCGCTGAAGTACTTCTCGCAACCCGATGTCGCCGCCGTGGGCGGGCCCGCCGTGACGCCTCTAGGCGATCCGGCCGCGGCGCAACTGGGCGGACGTGTCTTCGCCAATCCGCTCGTCTCGGGCGGTTATCGCTACCGCTTCATGTCGGAACGCGTGCGCGAGGTTGACGACCTGCCCAGCTGCAACCTGCTGGTACGCGCGGATGTGCTGCGCGAACTGGGCGGGTTCAACACCCGTTACTGGCCTGGCGAAGACACGATTCTCTGCTCCGATATCGTGCATCGCCTGGGGCGCCACATCGTCTACGACCCATGGACCATCGTCTATCATCACCGACGCCCCCTGTTCGGCCCGCACCTGCGGCAGGTGGGTCGCTATGCGCTGCACCGCGGCTGCTTTGCCAGACGTTTCCCGACGACGTCACGCCGCCCCGGCTACATGCTGCCGTCATTGCTGCTGCTCGGCACGCTGCTCGGCGCCTGCGCCGCGGCGGCCTGGCCGTTGCTGCGGCCATGGTACTGCACGGCCATCGGGGCGTATCTCGCCATCACCCTGATCTTTGCCTTCCAGTCGGGCTTGAGTGCGTGGCTGATGGTCTGGTTGGGGATTATGGCCACGCATTTCACCTACGGAGCGCGCTTCCTGCAAGGTCTCTGCATGCGGCGGATGCCGTGCGAGGCAGCCAGATTCGATCATCCGTCGGAGACGCTTGAGAATCCATGAGAATCGGACCTGGCGGAACCGTCAGGAGTGCAAAAGAAAATATGAAGAGTTGATCCGGTAGGCGATTACGGACGACGATTACGGATAACGAGGAGACATTTCCGAATCGTCCACCGTAATCGTCGCCCGTAATCGTCCACCGATATGGACAGATGAAGGGGGGAGCAAGCCGAGAGACGGCTAACTCCCTGGCCCAGGAGAGCTGACATGACAGAATCATTTCCCGGCAAATGGTGCGCGCCCGTGCTGGCGCTGGCGCCTCTGTTGAGCGTCGGTGCGCCATCCGCGGTGGTCTTCGAGGCCGAAACGGCCGCTGGTTGCGAAGCGCCGATGGTCATCGCCGCCGCCACCAACGCGTCCGCGTCCGCGGACTTCATCGCCGGCGCCTCCGGCGAGAGTTATCTGGAAATCCCCGAGAAGGCCGGCAATCCGCCCAAGTTGGAGGCGGGTATGGCGCGTTTCGAAGTGGATCTGCCGGCCCACGGCGACTACATCCTCTGGGCGCGCGTCTACTGGGAGGGCGAATGCAGCAACTCCTTCAGCGTGCAGATTGACGGCGGTGCGCCGTTCTGCTTCGGCGAGAACGCCACCTATCGCGCTTGGCACTGGGTCAAATATCCCGTCTCGCGCCTGGCGGTCCCCATCCGGCTCAAGCAGGGACGACACACGCTGCTGTTCCGGAACCGCGAGGATGGCGTGCGTCTGGATCAGGTCGCGTTGAGCGCCAACAAGCGCTTCGTGCCGGTCGGGATCGAACCGGCCAACGCCGCCGGCAACGCGCCGTGACGGTCAACGCGCGTATTCGACGCAGCGTTTCTCGCGGATCACGACCACGCGTATCTGGCCGGGGTAGCGCAGCTCGCTCTCGATCTTGCGGCTGATCTCGCGCGCCATCAGCATGGCGTCGTTGTCGCTGACCTCGGTCGGGTCTATGATCACGCGCAGTTCGCGGCCGGCCTGGATGGCATAGGAGCTGCGCACGCCCTTGAAGGCGTTGGCGATCGCTTCGAGCTTCTCCAGCCGCTGAACGTAAATGCCGGTGCTCTCGCTGCGCGCGCCCGGACGCGAACTGGAGATGGCGTCGGCCGCGGAACAGAGCACGGCATAGAGGCTGTGGGCCTCGACATCCTCGTGGTGCGCGGCCACGGCGTTCACTACAATCGCATCTTCGTGCGCCTGCCGCAGAATCTCCGCCCCGATCTGGGCGTGGCCGCCTTCCACTTCATGGTCCGCGCTCTTGCCGATGTCGTGAAACAGGCCCACGCGCCGGGCGACCAGCGGATCGAGCCCGAGGTCGCTCGCCATCAGGCCCATCAGGTTGGAGACTTCGATCGAGTGCTGCAGCACATTCTGCGAGAAACTGGTGCGGAACTTGAGCCGGCCCAGTTTGCGCAGCAACTCGGTATCCACATGCTGCTGCTTGGCCTGGTAGGCGGCTTCCTGGCCGGCCTGCAGGAAGGTCTCCTCCATGCCCGCCTGCGCCTTGGCGACCGCCTCCTCGATGCGCGTGGGGTGAATGCGCCCGTCCGCCACCAGCGCCTCCAACGCCTGTCGAGCGATCTCGCGCCGGATCGGATCGAACCCTGAGATCACCACGGCCTCCGGCGTGTCGTCAATCAGCAGGGTCATGCCGGTGGCGGCCTCGATCGCGCGCACGTTGCGGCCCTCGCGTCCGATGATGCGTCCCTTGATGTCGTCGCTGGGCAGTGCCACGGTGCAAGTCATGGACTCGTTGGCGTGGGGAGCCGCGAAGCGCTGCACGGCCAGCGTGACCAGCTTCTGGGCGTCGCGCTCGGCGGTCTCGCGCGCCTCCTCCTGCAACCGCCGCAACAGCGCGCCGGTCTCGGCGCGCACCTCGTCCTCGACCTTCTGCCGCAGCTCGCGCCGCGCCTCTTCCTGCGTCATGCCGGCCAGGCGCTGCAGGCGCGCATGCCCGTCGGCAATCAGCCGTTCGAGTTCCTGCTGCCGCCGGTTCAGGTTGTCGGCGTGGGTCTGCAACTCGGTCTGCCGCTCGGCGGCGGCCTGCTCCTTGACCTCGACGACCTTGAGTTTGCGGTCCAGGTTCTCCTCGCGCTGCGTCAGGCGCTCGTCGAAGTCCTCCAGCTCCTTGCGGCGGACCTTGGTGGACTGTTCGAACTCCTCGCGCGCCTTGACCACCTCGGCGCGCGCCTGAATCTCCGCCTCCTTGAGACGGCTGCGCGCTTCCTTCTCGGCATCCTCCAGCTTGGCGGTGGCCTGCTTCTCAATGGAGTCCGCCTGCCAGCGTCCCAGCAGGGTGCGGATGCCATAGCCGGCCAGCAGCCCCACCAGCGCCGAGAGCAGTCCTATCACCACATCGTTCATCCTGAGCGCTTCCTCCCGCTACCCTTGCCGGCGAGGCCGCGCCGAAAAGCCGGGATGGCCTCGTCCACGACCTGCCGCAGTTGCGCCAGCTTCCATTCGAGGTGCGCGGCGTCGCACAGGTATTCCATGCTGGGTTCCCATCCCAGGCGCGAATCCTGCCGCACCAGCGGCAGCGCGCGCCGCACGTTGCCCGCCTCGCGCCGGGCGATTGCGACCATCTCGTCCAGCGCGAACCGCTTCGCGGCCGCGCTGGCATCGGCGCGCCGCAGCACTTCCCCGCACAGGAACCATTGTTTGACGTCGAAGGTGGTCTGCACGCAACACTCGATGAAACGGCCCAGCAGCACCATGCGGGCGGCCTCGTCGGCGCGCGCCGCCGGCGCGTGCCGACGCGCCTGATCGAGCAGCTTCACCCCAACCCGCAGTTTGCGCGCCATGCCGCGAAGCAGCCGCATTTCGCCCTGCCAGTTGCCCTCCGCATGCGTCGAATCCACGTTCGGCACCCGTTCCCGCCCGTATCGCGTGATCACGATGGCGGCGCCGAAATGCGCATATGGGGCGGATGGTATCCTGACGTCCTCGTCCAGGAATACCAGCGGGTAGGCGGGACCGATGCGGAAGGGGCCGTACTGATCCTCGTTGGTCGGCACGTAGTCGCGGAAGGCGTCGCTCCACAGCGCCCACGCGGCCAGCGCGTCCGCGGCGCCGGCGGCGCCGAAGTCGCGTTCGGCAATCAACCGGATATGCCGCTCGAAGTCCATGCCGCCGGACCAGTACTGCTCCTTGCACAGTTCGCTGACGAACGATGGCCACCAACCGAAGTGATGCGATTCCATCAGGCCCGACAGCCCCCAGTCGCGGCGTGCCCGCAGCAGAGCGTCCCAGCGCCGCTTCCATTGATACGGGATCGGCTCGTAGGGAATGACGCCGATGTCCCAGGTTAGCCCGCCGGTGTTGGCCATGGCGTAAAGCGGCAGACGCCGCGCGTGAGCTGCGGCGGCCTCGGAGCGGAAGTATTCGCCGGGCCCCTCGAAGGAGGCGGTGTAGTCCACGCAGCGCGTGACGATCCCGCCCTTGACGACGTTCTCGAACATCTCGAAGGTGACCTGCAGCGAGATGTCGCCTGGCAAGCTCTCGATCAGCGCCAGGCGATCGGCGGCGGGCGCCCAACCCCAGTTATAGGTCCAGAAGACCACATCCAGGGCGGGATTGTGCTTGCGCATGGCCGCTTTGACCATGTTCAGCCACTGGGGGTAGTCGCGGCAGGGCCACCAGCCCGGCAACGGCCGCTTGTCATGCTCCTGTCCCGGAGGCACCGGATCGCCGTTGAGGCGCCCGTTGGCGCGCGGGTCCTTGCTGGGGAATTCGCAGGATTCGCCCACGAAAACGATGCCCTTGACGCCGGGGCAGGAGGCGATCAGCCGTCCGTAGCTGTTCTCGTAGTAAGCGGTCGCATCCGGCTCGTCTGGGTGCTTGCGGCTCTTGATATAGCTGTAGAGGTAGACATCCAGGCCGAAGTTGGCGGCGCGGCGGACCACGTCGTTGAAGTCGAGGTAGCCCGACGTCGTGGTGTCCACGTCCTTGGCGAACACCAGGATCGTGTCCAGTCCGGCGTGCGCCATGGCGTTGAGGTGCGCGTCGGTGTAACGGTCGAGTCCCCAGCCGGAGTGCACCATGCGCGGCGCGAACAACGGCTCGCGCGTGAGCGTGCCCGTTGGCAGCAGGGGGGCCTGCCGGAGGTTCATGCGGTCCTCCAACTGGTAACACCCCTGCGCCACGCCGCGTTCGTCATAACCACAGACGACGATGCCGTCCGCTTGCACAGCCAGTCGGTAGCCGCGCGCCGCGCGCAGTCCGGCGCCGTACGCCGGCAGATCGCGGCGCGTGCCCAGGACGATGGCGCGGGGCCGCCGCGTGCGCGCCAGCCGGCGCACATCCGTGCGCAGCACGATTACCGGCACGCGCATACTCACCGCCAGGTAATCCTGCAAGTCTTGCGCTGCCCTGAAGAGATGTGAGGAGGCGCGGCGCGGTATCGCCACCGTCCAACCCTCTCCGATCTCCATTTCCGACGCCATCCGGCGCCGGCCCGGGATGCGTCGGTCCGGCAGATGCACCTGCTCGAGACGCTCGCGGAACTGGTGGTTTCTTTCCAGGGGAAGAATGCTCATGAGGTTCGCCCTCCCCAGCCAAGCTTGCGGCTCAACACGGTATAGGGATCGTGACCGGGCAGGAAAACGATCCTGGCTGGGGTCTGGCTGCGTTCGACCTCCACCCAGTCGCCGGCGCGGAGCGCATAATCGTCACGCCCGTCTATCGCCAGCAGCAACGGCGTCGCGGCCGAGGCGACGCGTATGGAGACATGCGTGGTCTCGGGCACGATCAGTGGACGCGCGCCCAGCGCGTGGGGACAAATCATGCAGATCGCCAGGGCCGGCGTCCCGGGCATCACGATGGGGCCGCCCGCCGCCAGCGAATAGGCCGTCGAACCCGTGGCCGTCGCCACGATCAAGCCGTCGCAGGCATACGTCGTCACGGGCACTTCGTCCAGCGCCAGCTCGATATGCGCCAGCCGCCCCGAGGCGCCGCGCGACACCACCACATCGTTGAGTGCGCGCATGTCCACGGCTTCGGTGCCGCCGCCGACTCGCCGGATCCGGCTCGACAGCATGGTACGCTCGCTGATCTCGAAACGATCCTCTCGCAGTGCGCGCAAGGCCGTGCCGAACTGGCCTTCACCCACGCTCGTCAGGTATCCCAGCGAACCGATATTGAGCCCCATCAGCGGCAGATTGGTGTCCTGCAGACAGTGGGCGGCCTGGAGCAGCGTGCCGTCGCCGCCCAGGGCCACGACGGCCTGAACCGCGCGTTCGAAGTCCGCGGGATCGCAGGGCTGCCAGGGCGGGCCTCCGCCCGCCAGCGCCACGGTGGCCGGCGAGGCAAACAGCGTCAGTCCCAGACCGGCGGCATCGTGCCCCACCTGCCGCAGGGCTTCAGCCGCCCGCGGCTTGGCTTCGTTCACGATCAAACCGATTCTTTGCATGATCGCCTGCCATGTGTGGCGTTTTACGTTTGTTCCGTCCGCGGCGCCGCGGCGGGCGCGGCTGGCGCGGCGCTACGCAGCCGGATGTGCAGCTCGCGCAACTGCTTCTCAGTCACCTCCGACGGCGCGCCCATCATCAGATCCTGGGCCTTCTGGTTCATCGGAAAAGCGATGACTTCGCGGATATTATCCTCGCCGGCCAGCAGCATGACCATGCGGTCCACGCCCGGAGCGATGCCGCCGTGCGGCGGCGCGCCATAGCGGAAGGCGTTCAGCAGACACCCGAATCGCTTCTCGACCTCTTCACGGCCGTATCCGGCCAGTTCGAAGGCCTTGTACATGATCTCGGGGCTGTGATTGCGGATCGCGCCGCTGGACAGCTCGACGCCGTTGCAGACGACATCGTATTGGTAGGCGACGATGTCGAGCGGCGGCTGCGTCTGCAGCGCTTCGAGCCCGCCCTGCGGCATCGAGAAGGGATTGTGCGAGAAGGCCGTCGCGCCCGTCTCGGGATCGCGTTCGTACATCGGAAAGTCCACGATCCAACAGAAACGGTAGACGTCGGGCTCGATCAGGCCGAGATCGCGGCCCAGCTTGACGCGTATGTCGCCCCCCACCCGCGCGGCCTGCGCGGCCTCGTCGCAGAAGAAGAACATGACGTCGCCGTCCTGCATCTTTCCGGCCTGCGCCAGCGCCGCCAATTCGGCGGGAGACAGGAACTTCTGGATGGGCCCCTTGATCTGCGCGCCGTCCCAGATGAGGTACGCCAGCCCCTTGGCGCCCAGCCCCTTGGCGTGCTCCACCAGCTTGTCGAAGAAGCTGCGCGGCTGCGTCTTGATGCCGCGCACCGGCAGGGCTCTCACGACGCCGCCCGTCTGGATCGGTCCGGCAAAGGCCTTGAAGCCGGAATTACGGAAAACGTCGGTGACGTCCATCATTTCCAGCGGAATGCGCAGGTCCGGCTTGTCGGTGCCGTACTTCAGGATGGCCTCACGATAGGGAATGCGGCGCCAGGGGGTGGCATCCACCTTCCGCGTCGAGAACGCGGCGAAGACGCTGTGCAGCACCTGCTCGACCACCGCGAAGACATCCTCCTGCGTCACGTAGGACATCTCGATGTCGAGCTGGTAGAACTCGCCGGGCGAACGGTCGGCGCGGGCGTCCTCATCGCGGCAACATGGCGCGATCTGCAAGTAGCGGTCGAAACCGGCCACCATCATCAGTTGCTTGAACAGTTGCGGCGCCTGCGGCAGGGCGTAGAACTGGCCCGGATGG
>JAQULY010000081.1 GCA_028718445.1 Kiritimatiellia bacterium | reverse complement strand
TATCCCTGTCCCGTCGTGCCGGAGCCGCCGGAGGAGGCGTACGTTGCGCCACCGCCGGAGCCGCCTGAAAGGCCCGTGCCCCACCCGCCCGCTCCGCCACCAACGGCGGTGAACAACACGTCGAAGGTCGAGTTGCTTCCGCTGGTCCCGCTGTTTCCGTAGCCTGCCGCGCCACCAGCTCCGCCCGCACCAACAGTGACAGCATAGTCGCCTTGGCCTAGCGAATATGCCGAGGTGTAAATCAATCCTCCCGCGCCACCACCGGCGCCGCTGCCAGCCGCGCCACCGCCACCGGCCACCACCAGAATGTCACACGTCAGCGTGCCGCCGCTCACCGCAAACGTTCCATCGTTCGTAAAGGTGTGGACCTCATACCCGAAGTTGGTCGTGACCACGCCGCCACTCGCCGAAGGCATCCCTTCGGGAAGCCGCCACCGCACGATCACAATGCCCGAACCGCCAGGCCCGCCCGGTTGGCCGCCATTGCCGCCACCACCACCGCCGCCGCCCGTACCAGGCGCTCCAGGATTGCCCGGGCCAGCCGCCACCCCACTGCCGCCGCCGCCCGCGCCGCCTGCGCCGCCCGTGCCGCTCTGTACACCGCCTCCTCCGCCACCCGCGTAGTACAGCAAGGGCGCCTCGGGAAACGGTGCGATACCATCACCGCCCGCACCGCCCTGGCCACTGAGCCCGTCGGCACCGTTGGTGCTTGCTCCTCCTCCGCCGCCGCCCCATAGCCCGCCAGTGGTGTAACCTGCTCCGCCCGCATTTCCCTGTCCATCCGTCCCCGTCGCACCGCCGCCATAACCGCCCCCACCTCCTGAACCGCCGGAAACGCCGGCGCCCCACCGTCCCGCGCCGCCGCCAACCGCCGTGAACAAGGAATCGAAATCCGAGTTGAGACCGTTCGAGGCGTGGACGGCATCGTTCACACCTCCGATACCACCCTCGCCAACGGTGATGTCGTAGCTTCCCTGGCCCAGTTCGTACGACGAGGTGTAAATAAGTCCGCCCGCGCCGCCACCACCGCTGCCGTATGGACCGCCACCGCCGCCGCCGGCAACCACCAGAATGTCGCACGTCAGAGCGCCGCCACTGACCGTGAACGTCCCATTGTTCGTAAAGGTATGGACTTCATACCCGTAATTGGTCATTACCACGCCGCCGCTCGCCGTGGCGCCGCGGGTCGAGCCTGGCCAACCGGTCATCACTCCCGCCAGAAGACACATCAGAACCACCGGCACCAACTCGACTGATAGCGCGCGTCTGCGTTTCATTGCGGCTCCTCCGTTTTTGACATTTCGTCCGTCTTGGCTGTGTATTGGTTCCGTCACCCAATGGCGTTACCCCTGGTCCCAAATGCTTCAGGTCTCTTCAGGTCGTCTCTCCCTTTATCAAGGTCACCGGTACATAGACGACCGGTTCGGTTGCGTCAGGATCGCGCAGCAGGCGCAGCATCAACTCCACAGCCGCCCGCGCCTGTGCCGCCGGATCGAATTCCACCCGGGTAACCTCTTTATGATACGCAAACGGAGCGCCGTGGTTCGCGTGCGTCACCAAGCGCAGGTGTTCCGGAAATTCGACTCCCAAACGCAGACTCGCGCGCAACACACCGCGGCAGGCCACGTCGTCCGTCACCAGAAGGCCGTCCGGACACGAAGTCGATTTACCCAGCCGGTAGAAGGCCTCGTAGACCATTGGCTCCCTTGCTTCACGTTTTTCATCCCACTCCACCCGCGTGCGCAACCAGTCCGGACGGATGCGCAGACCGTGTGCGTCCGCGCACTTGGTGAGGGCGGCCATCTCCCGGTCAAAATGCGGCCCATAGAAAAACGCGAGCACGCCGACAGTGCGACAGCCCGATGCCTTGAGGTGCGCAAACGCCTGGTCGTAGAACGAGAGATAGTCGAATACGACGGTGTTGCCTTCTACCGCATACTCCGGGCTTTCGGAACACACAACGGACCACATGTTCACGACCGGTATGCGGGCGGCCTTGAGTGGCGCCTCCAGCCGGTCGAGCGGATGGAACGTGAATACCCCACGCAGCCGCTTCAGCACATCGGGCTCCAATAGATCCAGGCTTGCCACGTGTTCGTCGATGCTCTGGCAAGCACGGCCGATGTGCACCTTGGCGCCCCACCGTGAATTCCTGGCTCCAAGCGCCTCCCCGATCGCCGTGGCGGCGAGGGGGTAAAACGGAGAGGCATTGGGCCGCAGAAGACTCGGATCGATCACGATGGCAAACTCCCCCGTGGCGTGGCGGTCCACCACTACGGCACCCCTGTTGGGCTGGCGACGTATGTGTCCCTGCCGGGCCATGACGTCAAATGCGCGCCGGATCGTCGCACGCTGGACCGAGAAACGCGCGGCCAGCACCCTCTCCGACGGGAGCAAATCGCCGACACGCAGATCACCGCCAATCCAGCTCTGAATCTCGGAAGCGATCTTCTGGTGTGAATGCACCGGTTCTGTCTCGGTAGTCGTCATCCTTTTCTCAATGGTATATACCATTGGTACATACCATACCAGAGTATCAGTATCGGCGCAACACAAAAACGGAGACACGCAAAAAGAGAAGCCGCGAGCCGACCTTCGCTGTCGCCCAAGATTGGGGATACACGACGGGCCGAGACTGAAACGGCCCCCTGCGGGCGCCGTGCGACCTTGGCCTTCAGCCTTGCTACCAGAGACCGCCGACGGCGGGACAGAAGGGGCGAACCGCCTCGATGGCGTCGGCATCGCAGCACAGCATCGCCAGCCGGTCCACGCCCAGCGCAATGCCGGCACAAGCGGGCAGACGCCCGGCGACCAGATCGCCCAGGAAGTCCTCGTCGAAGGCATACACGGCGCGCCCCGCAGCCTGGCGCTCGATGGCGGCCGCCTCGAAGCGCCGCCGTTGCAGCCCCGCCTCCGTCAGTTCGGTGTAGGCGTTGGCCAGTTCCAGCCCGCCGAGATAGAGCTCCCAGCGTTCGGCCACCGCGGGATCGTCCGACTTGAGCCTGGCCAATGACGCCGCTGGCGCGGGATAGTCGCGCAGCACGCAGGGCCGGTCGCGCGGCAGGGCGGGTTCGACCAAGCCGACCAGATCGGCATCAAAACGGTCCGCGTCCCAGTCTGACACCGGATCCCATCCCGCCCAGCGGAGGAAAGCCTCGCGCACGGTCAGTTGTTCCCATGCACCGCCCAGTTCCAGCGACCGTCCCCGGTACACGAAAGCCGTGCTGCCGGTCACGGCCGCCACAACCTCCCGCAGCAGCGCCTGACAGTCGGTCAGAATGTCGTCCCCGCCGGCATGGGCGCGGTACCACTCCAGCATGGTAAACTCCGGATTATGACGCCGGCCGCGTTCGCCGGCGCGGAAGCAGGGGCCGATCTGATAGATGCGCGCGGCGCCGGCGGCCAGCAGCCGTTTCATCTGCAGCTCGGGCGAGGCCCGCAGCCAGGCGCCGCCTGAGGGAGGACAGTCTATGCAGGACTCCTGCGCGGGCGCCGGGATGCGCACGGGCGTCTCCACTTCCAGAAAGCCGCGCGCTTCGAAGAAGGCGCGTAGCGCACGCAGCAGCACTCCGCGCCGTTCCAGGTTGGCCAGCGGAGGCAGCGGCAGGAATGGAGAGGTGGAGGACATGGTGGGAAGGCTGAAGACTGAAGACTGTAGGCTGTAGGGGGAGGATGTGGGTGGCGAATATACTTGGTGGCGAGAGATTCCTCAGTTGTCGAACCGTAGATTGCCGAATATCGAACCGCAGAATAACGAAGTCAATTCCGCCTCGTTGGAGGCTCATTCCTTCATGATTATAAAATCATTATTCGTCAATCTGCGGTTCGTACTCGGAGAGAAACCGCGACCCAGGCGACGCCCGACTGCCCTCCGACCTCTGTCCCTTCAGCCTTCAGCCTTCAGCCTACAGCCTTCCTACCAGCCGCAGCAACCCATCGAGGATCGTCAGCGGGTGCGGGGGACAGCCGGGGATGAAAAGATCCACGGGCAGCAGTGCCGTTACGCCGTTGTGGCATTCCGCATGATCCACGTAGGGGCCACCCGAAATCGCGCAGGCCCCTGACGCGATCACGATCTTGGGCGAAGGCACGGCGTCGTAGGTCTTTTGCAGCGCCAGACGCATATTGCCCGTCACGGGGCCTGTCACCAGCACGCCATCGGCGTGGCGCGGCGAGGCCACAAACTGTATGCCGAAGCGACCCAGGTCCCAGCCGATCGTGCCCAGCACGTTGACGTCGGCTTCGCAGGCGTTGCAGCCGCCGGCGCTGACCTGACGCAGTTTCAGCGAGCGCCCGAAGAACTTCCGCAACCGTCCACCCAGCGCTTCGGCCAAGGTCAGCGCCGCCTGTGCGTCGCTCACGATCAGCGCGTCGCGCGTGCGCACGGCGAGCCGGTAGTCGTCGCTGAAGGCGATCGCCTGGTGGGTGCAGGCCTCCTGGCAGTCGGCGCAGAAGAGGCAACGCCCGAGATCGAGGGAGAGGGCATGGGACGACGAAGACGATGGGGACGGATGGCGGCTGAGGGCGCCGGTGGGGCAGGCCTCGACGCAGGCGCGGCAGTTGGGCGGGCAGCGTTCGGGGTGCAGTGCGGGCCGGCCGCGGAAGCGGTCGGGCATGGCCGGCGGCGGCGCGTCCGGGAAACGGATCGTGCGGTGACCTTGGCGGAGACGGGCTATGGGGATCTTGAACATGACGCTTCTCTACAGGTCGTGTCCGCAGTAGGAGAGGTTGAAGCTCTTGTTGCAGAGCGGAAAATCGGAGATCTGCTGGTTTCGCATGGCGATCGCCAGCCCCATCCAGTTATGGAACGACGGATCCACCGCCTTGTAGTGCGCCATGCGCCCGTCCGCGTCCGTCAGCGCCACGTGACAGATTTCTCCGCGCCAGCCTTCCGTCAGCGCGACGGCCACGCGGTTCGGCGCCAGCGGGCCACTCGTCGCCGCGACCGCACCGGGGGGCAGGTCCGAAGCCAGTTCGCGAATGAAGCCGATGGCCCGCTGCGCCTCGATCCAGCGCACAAATGCCCGGGCAAAGACGTCGCCGCTGTGCCAGGTGGCCACGGGCAACTGCCGGAAACGGTAGATGCCGGACGAGAAGTCCTGACGCACGTCGCGCTCCACGCCGCAGGCGCGCGCCGCCGGTCCGACCAGGCCCAGCGACACGGCCTCGTCCGCGCCCAGCGTGCCGGTTTCCTCGAACCGGGCCAGCACTGAGGGCGTGTTCCAGAGCAATTCCACCGCGCCGGTGAGGTCGCTTTCGCACTGCGACAGCCGCCGCACGAGCTCGGTTGCCCGCGCCGTCTCCAGATCGTAGCGCACGCCGCCCGGCCGCAGCAGGTTGCGGCCAAAACGATTGCCGCAGAGCAGCGCGGTCAGGTTGAGGAAGTCGCCGCGGATGCGGCCGCAGTATGAGGCGGTGGGCAGAAAGCCGACATCGCCGGCCAGGGCACCGAGATCGCCGGTATGGTTGGCCAGACGTTCCAGTTCCAGCGCGATGGCGCGGACTGCCTGGGCGCGCGGGGAGGGAGCGGTCTCCGCCAGCGCCTCAATAGCCTGGCAGTAGGCGGTGGCGTGGCCGATGCTGGTGTCGCCCGCCAGCGTCTCGGCGTAGTGGAGCGCGCGCGCGCCGGCGCCGGCGGCGGTCAGCGCCCGTTCCGCACCGCGGTGCTGATAGCCGAGCGCGATCTCGAGGTGCAGCACGTTTTCGCCGTCGCACTGAAAACGGAAATGCCCCGGCTCGATGATGCCCGCGTGCACGGGCCCTACGGCCACTTCGTGAATCTCGGCGCCCTCCACGCGGAAGAAGTCGGTTACGCAAGGCGCGATCGCGACGGCCGGATCGCGGCCCCAGGCATCGTGCCCCTGGCGGTGCGAAGCATGGTAACGCAGGGGTTTGAGCCAGGGATGCCCTTCGGGTCGCACGCCCCACTGTTCGGCGATCTCGCGTTCGAAGCGTTGCGCCTGCGGACAGTCCGGCGTCAGCGCCGGATAGGCGGCGCCGACGTCCGCCGCCAGCAGGCGCAGGCTGCCGGCGCGATCCGCCGCCAACAGCGCGTAGAGGCGCACGCCCGCGCCCACCGGCCGGCCGAAGAGTGCCGCCAGCCGCTCTCCCGCCGCCACGGCGCACAGCACGGCCTTGCGCCAAGCCGCGATGTCCAGACTCGGAATGTCGGCTTGTGGAGCGGCCACACCGGCGCGCAGTTCGAGTCCCGGCCCTGGCATCATCCACCTCCCATGAGGGCGGCCGCCTCGCGCAGCAGGCTGACCAGCGGCGCGGGCAAGTAGAAACCCAGCGTCAGTCCGGCTGCGGCCAGAGCCAGAGGCGGTCCCACGCTCCAGGCCGGTTCCGGTCCGTGTCCGGGATCGCGTCCCGGCTCCGGGGTGCCTTGCGTCATGCGCAACACGATCGCGCACATGCCTATGAATATGATCGCCAGCAGGATCAGCAGCAGCACGCCCAGCGGCGCATGCCCCTGTCCGAAGGCACCGCGCAGAATCGCGAATTTGCTGACGAAGACGCCGAATGGCGGCGTGCCGGTGATGGCCAGAAAGCCGGCCAGCCAGAGCGCGCCGGACAGCGGTCGCGCCCGGATCAGGCCGCGCACCTCCGTGCAGCTCTTGGTGCGATAGAAGGTCATGATGTTGCCGGCCGCCAGGAAGAGCGAGGCCTTGGTCAGCGAGTGATTGACGGCGTGCAGCAGTCCGCCCACGACGGCGGCCCCGCCCAGGCCGACGCCGATTGCCAGCAGTCCCATGTGTTCCACACTCGAATAGGCCAGCATGCGTTTGAAGTCGCGCTGCCCGAGAATGAAGACCGCCGCCACAGCCACGGAGACCGCCCCCAACACGAGCAGCAGATCATGGGCGAACTCGGTCTGACCGGCGGCGGCGCAGAGCCCCTCCGCGCGCAGCACGCCCAGGAAGGCGCAGTTGAGCAGCGCGCCCGACAGCAGGGCGGAAACGGCCGAAGGCGCCTCGCTGTGGGCGTCCGGCAGCCAGTTGTGCATCGGCGCCAGGCCCATCTTGGTGCCATAGCCAACCAGCAGGAAGACGAAGGCCGCCTTCAGCCACACCGGCTGCATCCGCGGGGCCAGGCGCGCCAGGTCCGCCAGCAGCAGCGACGGCTCCCCGGCCGCCGTGCCGGCGCCACTCGCGGCGATCGCCAGGAAGAAATTTCCCAGGAGGGCCAGCGCAATGCCAACCGAACAAATCAGGAGGTACTTCCAGGCCGCCTCGAGCGAACGGTGGTGCCGGTGGAAGTAGATCAGCGGCGCGCTCGAAAGCGTGGTCGCCTCGATGGCCACCCAGATCAGACCCAGGTGACGGCTCACGCACACCAGGCTCATGGTGGCGAGAAAGAGCAACAGGCAGCATACAAAGACCCGCTCCGGCTGGTTGACGAAGAACAGGCCCTCCTCGGAATCCCGATGTTGCGTCAGGCTCTCGCGTTCCAGGTAACCGGTCGCGTAGACCGAAGCGGCCAGGAACAGCAGGCTGACGATCGCCAGGAAGAGCAGTCCCAGCGCGTCCAGCGCCAGCCAGCCGCCGGCCGCCGGCGCCGGCCGCACCATCCAGACCCGCACGACGCAGGCGGCATGTGCCAGCGCCGTGGTGGGCAGCAGCGCGCGGCGCGCGCGCGCCCACGGCAGCGCCAGGGCCGCCAGCCCGGCCAGCGCGGGCAACGCGACTATCGGCCAAATGTAGTTCACCCGTCCCTCAAGTTCGCGAGCCGGTCCGTGTCAATGTGGTTGAACTCGCGGTTAATATGGAATACCAGAATGCCCATCAGGAAGACGCCCACGAAGAGGTCCAGCAGGACGCCCAGTTCCACCAGGAAGACCGCGTGCGGCGTCAGGCCGATACCGGCCACGTAGATGCCGTTTTCCATCACGAGGTAGCCCAGCACCTGCATTACCGCCTTGCGCCGCGTGACGATCAGGATCAGGCCCGCAAAGATCGCGAAGAGCGCGGCTGGCACCACCAGCGACGCCGCCTCGCCGCCGCCGTGCGGCAGGCGGCGGCTGACCCAGAGCGCGACCGCCAGCGCCAGCACGCCGAGGAACAGCGAGGCCGAATAGCCCAGGTAGGGCTTGAGTTCGCGCCGCTCCTCGACGTCGCGCAACACCCGCGCCATCAGCCAGGGGAACAGCAGACTCTTCACGCCGATGGTCGCCGCGGCCAGCGCCACGATTTTGACCGTGAGGCCGGAGGCCTCGGCCAGCAGCGGCAGCACGCCCACCAGCGCTCCCTGGATCGCGGCCAGGCGGATGCAGGCCCTGAGCCGGCTCGACCCCAGCAGAATCAGCGAGGTGAGCATCGTCAGCAGAACGCAAGTATTTGTCAAGTTTGCCATGAACTACCGCAGGACCCTATTGAACCGCAGAATGTCGAAGTCAATTCCGTCTCCTCACTACAGGCTCTTCCCTTCATGATTCTAAAATCGTTATTCGTCAATCTGCGGTTCGTACTCGGGGAAAACCCACGGCCCAATCGAACCGCAGATTGCCGAATACCGAACCGCAGAATGTCGAAGTCAATTCCGTCTCCTCGCTACAGGATCTTCCCTTCATGATTCTAAAATCGCTATTCGTCAATCTGCGGTTCGTACTCGGCGGAAACCCTATTGAACCGCAGATTGCCGATGACTGAACCGCAGAATGTCGAAGTCAATTCCGTCTCCCCGCAGTTGTCTTCAGGCTCGCTACAAAGATCGCAATCAACTCGTTGTTCTCCTGCAAGAGCGCGTCGAGCGCCGTAATGGGCTTGATAAGACCGGCTTGCTGGATCATGAGCAACCAGACTCGCGTTTCCCGCAATTCCTTCAGAACGATCTTGAGTTTGTGAGTGAAGTCGGTACGCGACTCCGCGCTCTGAGCTTCGCCATAGTTCGGCGCCGGCGAGGTCCCACTGCGTAGCAGTTGGTCGCGGATATGGCTGCCGGTCGGAGTCTTGGGAAGCGACTCCGTCGCGCGGATGACACGCACAGCAAACGCGATCAAGCGCGCCTCTAGATCAAAGGCTCTTTCCTTCATGATTCTAAAATCGTCAATCGTCAATCTGCGGTTCGTACTCGGGGAAAGCCCACGGCCCAATCGAACCGCAGATTGCCGAATACCGAACCGCAGAATGTCGAAGTCAATTCCGTCTCCTCGCTACAGGATCTTCCCTTCATGATTCTAGAATCGTTATTCGGCAATCTGCGGTTCGTACTCGGGGAAAACCCACGGCCCAATTGAACCGCAGATTGACGAATACTGAACCGCAGAATGTCAAAGTCAATTCCGTCTCCTCACTACAGGCTCTTCCCTTCATGATTCTAAAATCGCTATTCGTCAATCTGCGGTTTGTACTCGGGGAAAGCCCACGACCCAATCGAACCGCAGATTGCCGAATATCGAACCGCAGAATATCGAAGTCAATTCCGTCTCCTCACTACAGGCTCTTTCCTTCATGATTCAAAAATCATTATTCGTCAATCTGCGGTTTGTACTCGGGGAAAGCCCACGGCCCAATCGAACCGCAGATTGCCGAATACCGAACCGCAGAATGTCGAAGTCAATTCCGTCTCCTCGCTACAGGATCTGCCCTTCATGATTCTAAAATCGCCATTCGTCAATCTGCGGTTCTGTATCTCTTCTTGCCCGGGCGCATTACCGTGCCTCCAGCAGCAGCGCCAGCAGCGCGCAGACCGTTGCCCCGGCCAGCAGGTGCGGCGCCTTGAGCAGCCGCACCCGCGCCATGCAGGACTCCACCACGCCCACCATGACCGCCATCAGAAAAATGGCTCCCACGCCGGTCGTCAACCCGGCCCAACCAGGCACGTGGCAGGGCAGCAGTCCCGTCGCCAGACTGCAGCAGAGCCAGAGCTTGAGCGCGGCGCCGTACTCGATCGAGGCCAGGTCGGGACCGCTGTGATCCAGCACCATGACTTCGTGGATCATGGTCAGTTCGAGGTGCGTGTTGGGATCGTCGAAGGGGATGCGCGCGTTTTCCGCCAGCAGTGTGATGAAGAAGGCGATCAGCACCAACGCCAGGGCCGCGCCCGAGCTGTGCCAGAGTTCCGGGCCGACATGGCCATACATGGCCGACAGCGAGAGCTCCTGCGTGCGCCGTCCCAGTGCCACCAGGCCAAGCAGAATGGCCGGCTCGGCCAGCGCGCCGTACAGGACTTCACGGCTGGCGCCCATGCCCTCGAAGGCGGAGCCGGTGTCGAGCGCCGCCAGCACGGTCACGAAGCGCGCCAGACCCAGAAAGTAGATGCAGATGAAGAGGTCGCCCGGGAAGGCCAGCAGCGCCGGATTGGCGGCCAGTGGCGTCAGCGTCATGGCCACGATCGTCGCCGCCAGGCTGGTCAGCGGTCCCGCCCGGAAGACCCAGGTGGTCGTGCGGCTGAAGACGGCGCCCTTGCGCAGCAGCTTCCCGAGATCGTAGTAGCCCTGCAGGAGCGGCGGGCCCTGGCGGCCCGCGAAGCGGGCCTTGACGCGATTGACGATGCCGCCCAGCAGCGGCGCGAGCGCCAGTGCCAGCAGGAGATGCGCTGATGCCAGCCGGTTCATGCCGCCACCCCCAGGGCCCAGATCAGCAGCGCCAGCAGCGTCAGCACGATGTACAGCACGTAGCGCTGCACGCGTCCCTCCTGCAGCCACTTCATGCGCGAAATCCAGAAATCGGACAGACGGAAGAAGGGCGCGTAAAGGCGCTGTCTGAAGATGTCCGCCGTTTCGGTGGTCAGCGCGGCGGACACGGGGAAACAGCCGGGCGCCATGTGGAAGCGGCGCCGCGTGCGCAGGGCCGCAGCAAAGAGCGAGACCACCGGTTGCACGAACGAGGCGGCTGTGTACTGCATGCGCGCGGTGGGCGCTGCGTAACCGCAGTCCCAGGTGCCGGCCGCCGCCACGGGCCGACGCCGCAACAGCAGGCCGCGCGCCAGCGCCGCCAGGGCGATCAGCGCCATCGCGCCGGCCATGATCCAACCGGCATGGCGCAAGGCGCCGCGGACCCCCGGCGTCAGCGCCGGTTCGAGTCCGGCGACACCCATGACCGCCGCTACAGCCGGCATGAACGCCGGCAGGACCCAGGAGATGCAGGGGGTTACCAGGCAGCAGGCCGCGGCCAGCAGCAGCATGGGCACCTGCATGGCCGCCGGCGCCTCGTGCGGCGCGGGCAGCGGTGTGCGCGGCTCGCCCAGGAAGATGCTGCCGAACAGCTTGGCGAAACAGACCGCCGCCAGACCGCCGATCAGCGCCAGGCCCGCCGCGGCTGCCACCAGCGCCACCGCGTCGGCGGCGTCGGTGCCGACCGCGCCCGCCAGGCTGGCCAGGTAAACCGCGAACTCACCCGCGAACCCGTTCAGGGGCGGCAATCCGCAGATGGCGGCCGCGCCCACGCAGAAGCACGCGCCCGTGACCGGCATGCCTTTCAGCAGTCCGCCCAGCCGGTCCACCTCGCGCGTGCCGGCGGCATGCACGACGGCGCCGGCCCCGAGGAACAGCAGGCTCTTGAAGACGGCATGATTACAGACGTGCAACAGCGCGCCGGCAAATCCCAGCGTCGCCACCAGCGGCTGGCCGCCGCTCAGGCCCAGATAGCCGACGCCCAGGCCCAGCGCGATCACGCCGATATTCTCCACGCTGCTGTAGGCCAGCAGACGCTTCATATCGTGCTGCGCCAGCGCAAAGAGCACGCCCAGTATGCCAGACGACAGGCCAATGGCCACCAGCGTCCAGCCCCACCAGGACGGCGGCGCGCCCAGCACGGGCAACAACCTCAGCAGGCCATAGATGCCGGTCTTGATCATGACGCCGGACATGATCGCCGAGACGTGGCTCGGTGCGGCGGGGTGAGCTTCCGGCAGCCAGACGTGCAGCGGCATGAAGCCGGCCTTGGTGCCGAAGCCGATGATGGCGCAGGCGAACAGCAGCGCGGAGAGACGCGGGGAAAGCAGCGCTGGCAGGCCGCGCCAGGCGTCGAAATCCAGGCTGCCTGTCAGGTGCGCTGCCGTGAGAAAGAAAATCAGCAGGAAGATGGTCCCGAGATGGGTGGCGATCAGGTAGGTGCGGCCGGCGCGGCGTACCTCCGCCTGCTCGTCATCGTGCGTGACCAGCAGGAAGGACGTCAGCGCCATGGCCTCCCAGGCAACCAGGAAGAGCAGGGCATTGCGCGCCAGCAGCACCAGCGCCATGCTGACCACGAGCAGCACCGTGAAAACCCACGCGCCGGCCTGAGGCTTGCGGGCGTGGCCGCCCGACAGGTAAGCCACACCGTAGACGGCGGCCAGTCCGCACACCAGGCAGAGCGGTATCATGAAGACAGCCGCGAGCGGGTCCAGGCGCAGCGCGAACTCGCCGCCGATGGCGCTCATCCAGGGAAGGCGGATTTCGCGGCTGACGCCGACGAGCAGCGATGCCAGCGCCGCGCCCAGGCCCGTGGCGCAGGCCAGCACGATCAGCGCGGCGACGATACGGGCGAAGCGCGGAGTAACGGCGGTGTCGTGAGACGTCTTCATGCCTTGGCGCCCAAACGCGTCTCCACGGCGCGCGCGGCCGCCACGATCTCCTCCGCGGGGGCGCGTGCGCCGATGGCGCGCTTGAAGGTATCGTCGCGCAACGCGAAGGTCAGGCGCGAGAGCAGGTGCAGGTGCAGGCGCACGGTCGGGCTCACCAGGGTGAACAGCGTATGCACCGGCTGACCGTCCAGCGCCCCGAATTCCACCGGTTGCTTCAGAAAGCAGAGGCCGACCACCGGCTGGCGCACAGAGAGCACGATGGGATTGCGCACGTGCGGAATGGCGATACCCTCGCCAACTCCCGTGGAGGCCATCGCCTCGCGGGCCAGCAGCACGTTCAGCAGCAGCTCGCGGTCAACGTCCCGCGGCAGGTTGATGGTCCGCACGACGGCGCGCAGCGCCTGCTCCTTGTCGCGGCCTTCAATGCCGTAGAAAATGCCGCCCGATGCCAATGCCGCGGAGAAAGCAGGCGCGCAGGCGTCCTCCGCCCTCGGCGCGTGGAAGATATCGGGCGAAACCGGCAGACCGCGAGTCGTGGCCCACTCCAGCAGCTCGGTGCGGTTGAACCGAATCTGGTCGTTGACCCGACAAACGGGAATTAGATCCTGCTTGATCCAGCGGCGGATCGTGCGCTCCGGAAGCTTCAACAGAGCCGCCGCATCGTTGACAGTCAATTGCATACGCGGGTGGCTGGCAGCCACAAAAAGCGGATAATTATGAACTTGTGCGCGCGGACTGTCAAATGGCCACTGGACTTCTGGACTTATTGAGCGATGGCGCGATAGAAGCGGACCTTAAGGTTGGTGCTCGCATTGTCGCGGAAAGTGAAGGCGCCGCCGGAGGGCATGTTGGTCGTCAGCAGGCTCACCCACGAGCCGCTCACCAGATTACTGGTGGCCTCGATCTCGATCTCCGCGCCAATCGCGCAGGTGACGATGCAGGAGAAGCAATTGGTGCCGGAGGGCGCGGATAGGGCGGTAAAGCCACACCACTGTTCTTGCGGCGGAACCCAGGTCTGAACGTCGCGTTCCTCATACTGATCGGGCGGAACGGGCCAGCCGCTGGTGCCGGCGACGTAGTAGACGGTGACGTCCTCGCTGCCGTAAAAGATTTCGTCTCCAGCAGTTGGCGCATCGCCCATGAAATAGACACCCGTCAGATAAGGGCAGTCATAGAAGGCCCAGTCCCCAATGGATCCTACCCCGTCCCCAATAATGACGCTGACCAAGCTTGGACAGGTGTCGAAGGCCGACACAGGGATGACCGTCACACCATCGCCGATCGTGACGTCAACCAGAACTTCACAGTTGGCGAACGCCGCAGCGCCAATGGTGATTACGCTGTCGGGAATCGCAATGTTGGTGAGACTAGTGCAATAACGGAAGGCGTATTCCCCAATGCTCAGCATCCCGTCCGGGATTGTGACACTCACAGCGTCATAGCAGCGGGCGAACGCTCTGTCTCCAATGTAGGCGACGCCGCTGGGAATTGTAATGCTCTCTATGAATCCGCAGTCGGCGAATGCATCGTTGCCAATGGTGATCACTGGATAACCGCCAAGCTCGTCAGCGATAACCAATGCCCCTGCATATGACCCGTTGAAGTCCGTGATTGTGGCTTTGCCGCCGGACACCGTATATGTATAGTCACCCTCCACGTAGGCGCTGCAGGCAAACGGCAGAGCGAGCAACATAACCAGCGCGGTGCGTCTCAGCGATCTCATAAACGATCTCCCTCAGGCAATGGTCGTGCCCGAAAGCTACAAATGTAGTATAGGCGCTCTCGTCCATGACTTCAAGCGTCGGGCGCAAAACCGCTTTTCGGTTTGACGCGCGGATGGGGCGGTAGTAGCGTTAGCGCCCTTTGCAGCAGGTCCGGCGCAAGGCGATCACGGTACAAGTCCGCGGGTGACGTCTGGTGGCCGGTTCTCTCCGGAAGAATTGAGGCACAAGCATGAAGAAGACTTTTGGCGTTGGTTTCTGCGGCGCGGGAGGCATCGTGCGGGGCAACCATGTGCCCGCCATCGAGGCTTCGGACGGCCGTTTCCGCGTGGTTGGTTTCTACGATGTGGCCCCCGAACGGGCAGCCGCCATGGCCGGCGCGAAGCACAAGGCCTACGGCGGCTATGAAGAGATGC
>JAQULY010000080.1 GCA_028718445.1 Kiritimatiellia bacterium | reverse complement strand
CACGGTGCGCGTGCCGGCTGGCGATCTGCTGCTGACCACCAGCCACTGCGTCGCCAAGTCGTTCCGCCCGGCGCCGGGCATGCGCCATCTCTGTTACTGCTTCACGCCCATGCGTTACGCCTGGCTCTTCCAGCGCGAGTACCTAGGCGCCGCCAAGGCGCTGCTGGCGGCGCCGCTGCTGGCGGCTTTGCGCCGCTGGGACCGACGCACCAGCGGGCGCGTGCACCGCTTCGTGGCCATCAGCCGGCATGTGCAGGCGCGCCTGCGGCGTTTCTACGGACGCGACAGCGACGTCGTGCATCCGCCGGTGGATACGGAGCGCCTGACCCCCGCGCCGGCGGGATCGGGCGGCGGCTACGATCTGATTGTGTCGGCGCTGACGCCCTACAAGCGCATTGACCTGGCGCTTTCGGCCTATCGGCGCCTGGGATTTCCATTGAAGATCGTGGGGACGGGCACCGAAGCCGCGCGGCTGCGGTCGCTGGCGTGCGGCAACGTGGAGTTTCTGGGGTGGCGCAGCGACGCCGACGTGCTGGCACTCTACCGCGGTTGCCGCCTGTTGGTCTTCCCGGGCGAGGAGGATTTTGGCATTGTGCCGCTGGAGGCCATGGCCTGCGGCAAGCCGGTCGTGGCCCTGGCGCGCGGCGGTGCGCTGGAGACGGTCGCGGAGGGTCTTAGCGGTCTGTTCTTCGCCGAGCAGAGCGCGGCGGCGCTCGAGGACGCGGTGGCGCGCGCCGCCGCCACGGCCTGGGATGGCGCGGTCATCCGACGCCATGCGGAGAGTTTTGGCGTGGAGCGTTTCTTTACGCAGATGGCGGCTTGTGTGCAGCGATTGTGGGAGACTGACACGGTGAAACCATGACCGAACTGCTGTTCGCGAAATACGCCCCCAAGAACCTGGAGCCGGTTAACTCGATCGGCGCAAAGTGGCCGCGTCTGCTGGCGGCGCTCAAACTGCCGGCGTTGGTCAAGGAGCGGCGGGTGTGCATCAAAATGCACCTGGGTGGCGGCGCGGGCTTTACGACCATCCATCCCTACCTGACGCGCAAGCTGGTCGAGAGCGTGCGAGCCGCCGGGGCCAGGACGGTCTGTGTCGCCGATACCCCTGGCGCGGTACTGTCGGCGGTTGAGCGCGGCTACACCAGCGAGACCATCGGCTGCCCAATCGTCCCGGTCACGGGACTGGCCGACAAGTATGCCTATGCGCGCCAGATTGAGCCGCCGTTCAACTCCCTGCGCGAGATCGAGATCGGCGGCGAGGTGGCTGACGCCGAGGTGCTGATTGACTTCTCGCACACCAAGGGACACGGTGCCTGCGGTTACGCCGGCGCCTCCAAGAATCTCTCGATGGGCTGCGTCACGCAACGCACGCGCGGCCGGATTCACGCCCTCGAGGGCGGACTGACATGGAACGCACAACGCTGCACGCGCTGCCGGGCCTGCGAGGAGAACTGCCCCGACAAGGCCATTGAGTTCGACAAGGAAGGCAACTTCGATGTCTTCTACCATCACTGCAAGTACTGTCAACATTGCGTGCTGATCTGCCCGGCCAAGGCGTTGACCATGGAGGGCGGCAAGTACCGCGATTTCCAGCGTGGTATGGCGCTGACGACGCGCGCCGTGCTGGCTTGCTTCCCGCCCGAGCGCCGCCTGTTCATCAATGTGCTCACTGACATCACCATTTTCTGCGACTGTTGGGGCATGACGACGCCCAGTCTGGTGCCCGACATCGGCATTCTGGCCGGGCGCGACATCGTGGCCATCGAACAGGCTACCCTCGACCTGATCCGACACGAAGACTTGATTCGCGGGGCGCTGCCACCGGGGTGGAAATTGGGGCGGCGCGGCCATCTTTTCGAGCGCGTGCACGGCAAGGATCCCTATGCCGTGGTGGAATTCCTCGCGGAATATGGCCTGGGCAGCCGGAAGTACCGGTTGCGTGAGATCGAGTAAGAGTTCGGCGAATGACGGACGACGATTGCGAAGAACGAGGGGACACATCCAAATCGTCAACCGTAATCGTCGCCCGTAATCGTCGACCGAAATGGACAGAAAAAGGGTGGAGAAAGCCGGGAGACGGTTAACCTCCTGCAAATAGGACAGTTGCAGCGAAAACAGGAACGAAGATGCAGACAGTAATAAAACGATACACGGTTCAGCGTTGCACCGAGCCGCCGGCAATTGACGCACAGGCCGGAGCACTGCCGGAGGCCTGGAAAGACGCTGAGGTCGGTCAGGTGTCCAACTGGCACGCGCGCGGCAGCGAACATCGTCCCGGGGTTGAATTTCGGGTGCTTTACGATAGCCAGGCGCTATACGTGCGCTTCGACGTGCGGGACCGCTATGTCCGCAGTGTGCAGACGGAGCCGCAGTCTTCGGTATGCGGAGACAGTTGCGTGGAGTTCTTTGTCGAACCGAAGCAGGGACGCGGCTACCTGAACTTCGAGATCAATGCCGGCGGCGCACTGCTGCTCTATCACATCCTCGATCCGCGCCATGCGCCCCAGGGCGGATTCACCAAATGGAGCCAGGTTGAACCCGCCTGGTTACAGACGGTGGCCATCGCGCATTCGCTGCCCGCGGTGGTGGAGCCGGAGATCGCCGAACCTACCGCTTGGGCGTTGGTCTACCGGGTGCCGTTGACGCTCTTCACGGCCCACACGGGCGTGGAGGGCATCGTCCACGGCGATGTCTGGCGCGCGAATTTTTATAAGTGCGCCGACCGCACCAGCCATCCTCACTGGGGTTCGTGGAACGACATCGGCGAAGTGCTGAATTTCCACAAGCCGGAATGCTTCGGCGACCTGGCCTTCGCGTAACCTCCACCCGTGGTAGCGGCTGCGCCGCTACCCTGGGCTATCGGATGCAACGCCGTTGGCGTTGCCGGCGCCGGGAATGACCACTGCCGCATGCGCCTCCCAATGTTCGGAGACCCTTCGTTCGCAGTCTCCGCGTCCAAGGCATGTCAGCGCAACGACCGCTCGAAGTTCCTAACCGGTTTAGCGCGGGCGCTACGAGCCCGCGCCGACGGCAGACTGTCCGGTACGTCCCGTCCTACTGAGTTCCGGCGGATGCCTTTTGAGCGCCGCGTCGCAGGCGCTTGAGCTGACCGGCGACCGAGAGCCGCTGCACGGCGCTCATGCGGTCCACCAGCAGCACGCCTTCCAAGTGATCCAACTCATGCTGGACGGCGCGTGCCAGCAGGCCCTGCACCGTGATGACCAGGCGTTTGCCTTCCAGATCGGTATATGCGGCGGTCACCTGGCGCGCGCGCGTAACCGGCACGCTGATATCGGGAAAGCTGAGGCAGCCCTCTTCGGCGCGCTGCTTGCCCTCGCTGCCGGTGATCTCGGGGTTGATCATGACCAGCGGCATGGCCACGGCGCTGTTGTTCTCGACGCACTCCGGAATCTCAGCTTCGCGCGGCACCTCAATGACGCAAATGGACTCATCGCGGCCGACTTGTTCCGCGGCTAGACCCACCCCGCGCGCCGCGCGCATGGTTTCAAGCATGTCCTGCGCAAGCTGCTTGATGGCGGGCGTAATTTCGATCACCGGCTGCGCTTTGCGGCGCAGCGCGTCTTCGCCAAAAGTTACAATTCTATGGGTCACCAGAACGCCTCCGTCCGCGCCGGACGCCCCCTGATCCAGCCGGACTGACAGGAGTCAATCTAGCAGCCGTTCCGCCGCAAAGCAAGGCCGCGGACCAGCAGGTCGTTGCCCAGGCGGCGGATCTGGGTGATACCGAACCGTTCGCCGTCCCGCAGCCGCCGGTCCATGCCACGCAGGGCCGGTCGCGCCGCGTCATCGCCGAGCAGCAGCGGCGCATAGAAGAAGGCATAGTCATCTATCAGACCGGCGCGCGCCAGCGTCCCGGCTAGATCCGCGCCGCCTTCGCAGACGACGTGCAATGCGCCGGTCTCGCGCGCCAGCCTTCGCAGCAAGTCGCGCATGGCGATTTTGGTGTCGCCCGGGAATTCCCAGATGCTCGCGGCCGAACCTGCCGGCCAGCGGCGCCGCAGCCTGCGCGCACCCGCCGCCGTCGTGGCGACCAGTGTGTGCCCGGACCACGCGTCGTTCAGCACCCGCGCCCGCGGCGGCAGGCGGCCCGCGCCGTCCACGATCACCCGACAGGCCTCCCCTGCTCCACGCAGACGGCAGCGCAGTTCGGGGTCATCGGCGATGACCGTGCCGGCGCCCACCATAATGGCGTCGGCGCGCCGGCGCAACTGTTGCACCCAGGCGCGCGCCGGCGCGCCGGTAATCCATTTGGAGCGCCCGTCGCGATCGGCAATGCGTCCGTCCATGGTCATGGCGAGCTTGAGGGTCACCCACGGCAACCCGGTCACGATCTGCTTGCCGAAGGGCTCGATCAGGGCGCGTCCGTCCGGCTCCAGAATCCCGCACTCCACGGCCACGCCTTTGGCCCGCAGCCAGGCGAGTCCGCGGCCGGCGTGCTTCGGGTTGGGGTCTTCGCAGGCGACGACCACGCGTGCGATGCCGCTACGCAGGATCAATTCCGTGCAGGGGGGCGTGCGTCCGGTGGTGCTGCAAGGCTCCAGCGTCACGTACAATGTGGCGCCGCGAGGCGACACCCGGCAGGCACGGATGGCCTCAACCTCGGCATGCGCCTCGCCGGCGCGCCGGTGAAAGCCCTGGCCGATGACGCGTCCGCGGCTGACGACGACGGCGCCCACGGGAGGATTGGGGCGCGTATGCCCTTCGCCGCGCCGGGCGCACGCCAGCGCCAGACGCATGAACCGCTTGTCGGTCTCCGAAGCCAAGCCCATTCCTCCGCTGCCGCTTGCGAGCTCAGCGCCGCCCGCGGCGTCCGCCTCCGGCGGTCTCGCGCGGCGAACGTTTCACGTCCTTGCAGGCGCGGTCCAGTATGCCGTTGACGAACTTGCCCGACTCGCTCGAACTGAAGAACTTGGCCAGGTCCACCGCCTCGTTGATGATGACCACGGGCGGCGTCTGTTCGTCGCAGAACATTTCGAAGACGGCGATGCGCAGCACGTTGCGGTCCACGCCGCCCATGCGATGCAGGGGCCAGTTGTCGGCATAGGCCGTGATGCGCTCGTCTATCTCGTCGCGGTGCTCCTGCACACCGCGCACCAGGCGCTCGGTGAAGGCGCGAATGTGGCGCGGCGCCACCCGGTCGGCCGCGGACTTCCCGTCCGGGGACGGCTCCGGCGACGGCTGCGCGTCATCGCTCTGTCCGTCGCTGTCCTCCTCCTGCCGCAAACGCCACTGCATGGCCCAGAAGTTCTCGATCACCGGCCCGAGATCCTCCGCCGGCACGGCATCCAACTGAAACAGGAGCTGCAACGCCCATTCGCGCGCATGTCGTCGGTTAGCCATGTCGCGGCTCAACCAAGCTGCTTGTACAGTGAGGCCATCTCGATCGCCGCCAACGCGCCATCCCAGCCCTTGTTGCCGGCCTTGGTGCCCGAGCGTTCGACGGCCTGTTCCAGATTCTCGGCGCTGACGACGGCATTGATGACGGGCACGCCGTGCGACATGGCCGTCTTGGCGAGCGAGCGCGAAACCTGACCATTGATGAGATCGGCGTGCGCGGTGGCGCCGCGGATGACCGCACCCAGCGCGACAATGGCCTGGTACTTGCCGGTGGCGGCCAGTTTCTCGGCCAGCAACGGCAGTTCGTTCGCACCCGGCACCCACACCACGGTCACCTGTTCCGGCTTGCCGCCGTGACGTTCGATGCAGTCCAGCGCGCCTTTCAGCAACTGAGCGGTGAAGAAACTGTTAAACCGGCTGATGACGATGGCGAAAGCCACGCCCGCGGCGTTGAGTTGTCCGCTGATTTCCTTGCAGGCCATGATTGTGTCCTTTCCAGTCTAGATGAGATGTCCCATTTTGCGCCGCTTGGTCTCGAGATAGCGGCGGTTGTGCGCCGAGGGCGGCACCACGATCGGTACGCGCTCCACGATCTCCAGTCCGTAGCCCTGGAGACCGACGACTTTGCGCGGGTTGTTGGTCAGCAGCCGGATGCGTTTCAGCCCCAGGTCCGACAGAATCTGCGCGCCCAGGCCGTAGTCGCGCAGGTCAGCGGCAAAGCCCAGTTTCTCGTTGGCTTCGACCGTGTCCAGCCCTTTCTCCTGCAGGGCATAGGCATGCAGCTTGTTGGCCAGACCGATGCCGCGGCCCTCCTGGCGCATATATAGTACCACGCCGCGGCCTTCGGCCTCAATCATGACCATGGCGTCATGCAGCTGCCGCCCGCAGTCGCAGCGCATGGAATGGAAGACATCGCCGGTCAGACACTCGCTGTGCACGCGCACCAGCGGCGGCGGACCTTCGTCGCCGGGCGTACCCTTGATCAGCGCCAGGTGTTCCAGGCCATCGAGCTTGGCGCGGTAAAGTTTCAGGCGAAAGTGGCCGAGGTCCGTGGGAAGATCCACCTCGCTGCCGGCTTCCACCAGTTTCTCGCGCCGGCGCCGGTAGGCGATCAGGTCGGCGATGGAGAGCATCTTCAGTCCGTGTTGCGTGGCGAAGGCACGCAACTCGGGTAGCCGCGCCATGGCGCCGTCGGGACGCAGGATTTCGCAGATCACGCCGGCCGGCTGCATGCCCGCCAGACGCGCCAGGTCAACCGCCGCCTCGGTGTGCCCGGCGCGCGTCAGGACACCGCCCGGACGCGCTTCCAGCGGGAAAAGGTGACCCGGGCTGACGAGGTCCGAGCCGCACGACTGGGGGTCGAGCAGCGTACGCACGGTCCGGGCGCGGTCTTCGGCGCTGATGCCGGTGGTGCCGCCGTGAGCCGCGTCCACCGACTGCATGAAAGCGCAGCCGAAGGGGTCGCCGCGGTTGCGCGCGGGCATGCGCGCCAGATCGAGTTCCCGCAGCCGCTCCGGCTGCATCGCCACGCAGATCAGTCCGCGCCCGTGCAGCGTCATGAAGTTGATGGCGGCCGCATCGGCCTTTTCGGCGGCCACGATCAGGTCGCCCTCGTTCTCGCGCTGGTCGTCGTCGGCCACCACGGCCATCTGGCCGGTGCGGATAGCCTCCAGCACGTCTTCAACGGGATCGAAAAGTAAGGTGCCCATGAGAACTGATCGTCTGCCGCCAGACGGGACTGCGTCTGACCTGGAACATGGTGGAGCGGAGGAGATTCGAACTCCCGACCCCTACGTTGCGAACGTAATGCTCTACCAACTGAGCTACCGCCCCATGTCGTTGGAAAAACGCGGCAGATAATAGCCAAGGGGGCGGCAACACGCAATCCTCAAATTGGGGTGTCGCGCAGTTCGGGCTTGCCTCTGCCGCGATTTCGTCCGATATTATGCCCCCTTTAGTTGAGGAGAACCATATGCCCCACACCAAGCACGCCAAGTTGTCCGCCTGGGTAGATGAAGTCGCGGCCCTCTGCAAGCCGGACCAGGTTCACTGGTGCGACGGCTCAGAGAACGAGTACAGCCGCCTGACCGAGGAGATGATCGCGTCCGGCAGCGCCACCCGTCTGAATCCGGCCAAGCGCCCCAACAGCGTGCACTTCCGGTCGCATCCCTCCGATGTCGCCCGCGTCGAGGACCGCACCTACATTGCCTCCCTCACCCGCGACGCCGCCGGCCCCACCAACAACTGGGTGGATCCCGTCGAGCTGAAGAAAACCATGCGCGGACTCTATGACGGCTGCATGCGCGGCCGCACCATGTACGTGATTCCCTTCAGCATGGGTCCGATCGGCTCGCCGATCTCCAAGATCGGCATCGAGATCACCGACAGCCCCTACGTCGTCACCAACATGCACATCATGACGCGCGTCGGCAAGAAGGTGCTGGCGGCACTGGGCAAGGATGGCGAGTTCATTCCCTGCCTGCACTCCGTCGGCGCGCCGTTGCAGCCGGGCGAGAAGGACGTCGCCTGGCCCTGCGCCCCGATCGAAAAGAAGTACATCTCGCACTTCCCCGAAGAGAACCTGATCTGGAGCTACGGCTCGGGCTACGGCGGCAACGCACTGCTGGGCAAGAAGTGCCTGGCGCTGCGCATCGCCTCCGCCATGGCCAAACGCGAAGGCTGGATGGCCGAGCACATGCTGATCCTGCGCCTGACCAGCCCCGAAGGCCGGCGCTTCCATATCGCCGCCGCCTTCCCCTCCGCCTGCGGCAAGACCAACCTGGCCATGCTGCAGCCGACCATCCCGGGCTGGAAGGTGGAGTGCATCGGCGACGACATCGCCTGGATGAAGATCGGCCCGGACGGACGCCTGCGAGCCATCAATCCCGAGGCCGGCTTCTTCGGCGTGGCGCCGGGCACATCCTTCCGCTCCAACCCCATGGCCATGGAGTCCATCCGCCGCAACAGCATCTTCACCAACTGCGTGCTGACCGACGAGGGCGACATCTGGTGGGAAGGCATGGACGATCCCTGCAACCACGGCATTGACTGGAAGGGCAAGGAGTGGACGCCCGCCGGCGGACAGAAAGGCGCCCATCCCAACGCCCGCTTCACCGCCCCCGCGCGCCAATGCCCCATCATCTGCCCCGACTGGGAGGATCCAGCCGGCGTGCCCATAGACATCTTTATCTTCGGCGGACGCCGCTCCGCGGTGGTGCCGCTGGTGACCCAGTCCTTCAACTGGGACCACGGCGTCTACCTGGGCGCCACGGCGGCCTCCGAGGCCACCGCCGCCGCACTGGATGTCAAGCACGCCCTGCGGCGCGATCCCTTCGCCATGCTGCCCTTCTGCGGCTATCACATGGGCGACTACTGGGCGCATTGGTTCGAGATGGGCGACAAGCTGGGCGACAAGGCGCCCAAGATTTTCTACGTCAACTGGTTCCGCAAGTCACCCGAGGGCAAATGGCTGTGGCCCGGTTTCGGCGACAACGCCCGCGTCCTCAAATGGATGTGCGAACGCGTCGCCGGCAAGGCCGCCGCGCAGGAGTCGCCCATCGGCATGCTGCCGTCAAAGGATGCACTTGACCTCAAGGGCCTCAAGATCGGCGACGCCGAGGTCACCGAGCTGCTGCGCGTGGACAAGGCCGCCTGGAAGGCGGAACTGGCCGATATCGAGCAGTTCATGTCGCAGTTCGGCGATCGCGTCCCCGCCCGCATGCGCGCGCAGCTAGAACAGATGCGCCACAGGTTGAGCTGAGCCCAGCGTCAGAGATAGTGCACACGGTCGCGGCAACGGGCGAGTTGCCGGGCGTTGTAGGCGTCGCCGCCGTCCAGGTTGGCGCTCATGTAGACCGGCGGCTCAATGCCCGACGCGGCCAGCCGCGACACCACTTCGGCCACCAGGGCGTTGACCAGCGCGCAACCAGTCACGGTCGAGAGCGGCCCGACCGGCTGCGCGACCCCCGGCACCCGCACGCAGGCGTCGCCCGCCGGCGCGCCGTTGTCGAGCACCACGTCGCAGAGTTCGTGCAGTTTCTTACCGGAAGCGTGCCGGCTGGTCACGCTCTGCGCATAGGCCAGCGAGGTGATGCCAACGCGCCGTACGCCCTTTTCACTGGCCCGCAGCGCCAGGTCAATGACCACGGGGTTGCGCCCCGACGTGGAGGCGATCAACACCACATCGCCCTTGCGGGCCGGCGAGCCATCGAACAACACGCGCCCGAGACCCGGCACACGTTCCAGTTCCGAGGTCAAGGTCATCGGACGCACGAACAGATTCATGCCGTGCGGATGGATCGGGTTGATCAGCATCAACCCGCCGGTGCGGTACACCAGCTCTTCCGTCAGTATGAAGGAGTGGCTGGCGCCGAACGAGAAGATGGCGCCGGAGTTGCGGATCGTTTCGACCAGCAGGTCGGCGGCCCGCGACAGCGGCTCGCGTTGCGACTCGGCCAGGCGGGTCAGCGTGGCGATGGCGTCTTGCAGATAGGCCTGTGCGGACATGTCAGTACCCCTTCCGCGCGTAGAGCTCCTCGGTGGCGCGCAACCGTTCTTCGCCGCCTTCGCGGTTGACGCTCTGGAAGACCGTGGCCGGACTGCCCGCGGCGTGCATGCGGCGCAGCACCTCCTCAAAAATGGTCCAGCCCGCCTGCAGCGTGCCCAGCCCCGAAAGCGGCAGCACCTCGGACTCGTAGCCGGGCAGCTTCACGGCGGCGTCGCCGTAGGGGGCGCCGTTATCAATCACCACGTCCACGACTTCCGCCAAGCGTTGACCGGAGGGGTGCAGCGAGGCAACCCGCGCCGTGTAGGTTTTCGAGGTGAAGCCGATGGTGTGCACGCCCATCTCCCGGCAGGCACGCGCCAACTCCACGGGCACGATGTTGCGTCCCGATACGGAACCGAGCATCATCACGTCGCCGCCGCGCAGTTGCGAAACGCGCACCGCCAGACGCACGCTCTCGCAGACGCGATCCACCGGCGCCGGTCGCGGACGCTCGCGTAACGGCGGGGCCACGTCGTCCTGCACGTCGAGTTTGAAGCTGAAGGGCCGCACCGCGGCCAGGCCACCCGCGCGGCGCACGAAATCGCCCTGCAGTCCGTGGCCGATTTCGTGGCAGAAAAGCGCCCGCCCGTTCAGCAGCGCTTCCGCGATCAGACTCGCCGCCTGCGCGATCGCGGGCTGTTGGGTGCCGGAAACGCGCGCGATCAGATCGCGGACCGCATCGAGGTAGTTGTTCATCTCAGGTCGCTCCCTTGAACGTTTCGAAGGTCGTGAGCAGTCTGGCACGCCAGGCCGCCTGTGCGCCGGGCGAAACCGCCTGACCGGCACACCGCCAGCCCGCCAGCGCCACGCCCAGCACGGCGGGCAGACTCAATCGCACCGGCGACAAGCCGGGTGTCGCGGCGGTTGCCAGGCGACACAATTGCTGCCAGTAGAGATCCGAATTCTGGATCACGCTGCCCGTGCCGACGAACGGTTGCGGCGTGTCGGCCATGCCCAGCAGACAGACCAGATCCGCGACGCGCGCCGCCATCTCGGCAGCGGCGCGTTCCAGTATCCGGCGGGCGGTGGAATCGCCGGCGCGGGCTTCTTCGTCGGCAATACGCGCTAGCGAGGCGAGCACCGAACGATCAAGCGGCCGTAAGCTGAAGGAAATCAGTTCCCTGAGCGTGGCGACGCCCAGCGCCGCGAAAACCCGCGACTTCAGGGAAGTGTCGTAAAAGGCATGCTGGGCCGCGAGAGCCGCGGCGCGAATAGTCATCAAGCCGATCTGAAAACCGCTGCCGGAGTCGCCTAACAACGGCCCCAGGCCGTCGAGGTACAAGAAACGTCCGGCGTCGGTATGTCCGCCCACCATGCTGCCGGTGCCGGCCAGCGCCACCACACCGTGCGAGACGTCAGCCAGCGCCAGCGCGCCATGGGTTTCGCCCACGTACAGCATGCGCGCGATTTCCACGCCGGCTCCCCGCACCCGCTCAAGGATTTCAGGATGGCGTTCGCAGTCCAGGCTGCACATCACACCCATCGGCTGGTCGCAATGCGCTTGGGCCAGCACGTCCTCAACCGTCGCGCCGATGGTCGCGGCGCTACGCCCGCTCTCGCCCACTACGGCGCGCCGGGAGAAGGCCAGCACGGCGCCATCTGCCGCGATACGCAGTGCGGTGCACTTCGTTCCGCCCGGGTCGAGGGCCAGCCAGCAGGTATCGTTCTTGACGCGCGCGGCCATTGCTAAGGGGCATCAGTAAATGGCCGTATGCTAAGCTTTGAGGCTGACGGCGTCAAACAGCAGGGCAAACGCATCTTAATAAGCGGTTGGCAATGACGTGAAACGGGACACGAGAGCGGGCAACGAGAGCGGTTAACGGTAGAGTCTGTCAGGACAGAATGCCGCGCGACAAAGCCGAGCGACGATGCGTAACCGACAAAACGTGCGACGAAGCGTGCGATGAAGTGTTACGGACAGTCCTTTTGCGTTCGAGCAGAGACATGACCATCCAAGACGAATCGCGGCCATGCTCAGAGCATCCTCAAAGACGGCCGGCAGTGACTTCGTCGCACACTTCGTCCCACACTTCGTCGGTTCTACGCTTCGTCGAACCGCTTCATCGTCGCCAGGAACGCTGGCGATGACTATTCACCCACAGATTCCACGGAAGACGCCGAATTCGTTTGGCTTGGCGGACAAATTGGATGCGTTTGCCCTGTGGTCAGACAGGCCGGCGGAGGTTCCGTGCGATCGGGTGCAATCCCGATTCACCGACCGAAGGCACGATTCAGATCAGTGGATTCCGATGATAAACTATCTTCTTTGGTCTTACGCGTTCGCCGGTCGCCTACGAATCGGTGGACGATGTCGGCGACGAGAACGGTTGACGATGGAGTGGCCAGCCAATCGTCCACCGTGGTCGTCGCAGTGGTCATCCACAGAAACCGGCGGACCATTGGGAAGGCAGGTTCCTGGTCGTCCACCGGTTGCGCCGTCCGAGACGTCCGGCGCTACCGTTCCGACCCGGCGCCAAGTAAGGCTGTACATCCGGCGCTTCTACCCCCCTTGACATCCGCCGCTATTGTGGTATTCTGCTACCACATTGCAACTACCAATAGGTCTTGCGAGTATGTCCAGCCTGCTGAAAGTCAGTGAAGCCGCCGTCATCGCCCTGCACGCCTGCGCCTGGCTGGCCGGCCAGCCGGGACAGCGGGGACGGTCGGCGGAGGTGTGCCGCGCCATGGGCTTCTCGCCGGCGCACTTCGTCAAGGTCATGCAGTCGCTGGCGCGCGCCGGTCTGATCGCCTCGCAGCGCGGGCCCGCCGGCGGCTCCGCGTTGACGCGTCCGGCGCGCAGCATCAGGCTGCTGGAGATATTCGAGGCCGTCGAGGGGCCCCTGCAGCCCGAGCGCTGCCTGCTGCCTCCCGGCGTCTGTCAGGCTTCCTGCTGCCTGCTGGGCTCGCAGTTGCGGGCGCATCACCGCGCCTTGCGCAAGACACTGGCCACGACGACGCTCGCCAGGCTGGCCGCATCCCGAAAGAACAATGGAGCAAAAACCCATGCCTAACCGCAAGATCATCGCGATAGACCAACAGAAGTGCAACGGCTGCGGCCTCTGCGTGGCGGCCTGCCACGAGGGCGCGCTCCAACTGGTGAACGGCAAGGCCACGCTGGTGTCCGAAAGCTACTGCGACGGTCTCGGCGCCTGCCTGCCGGAGTGCCCCATCGGCGCCATCAGGATCGAGGAGCGCGGCGCGGCGGCTTTTGACGAAGCCGCCGTCGCGCGCCATCTGGCCGCGGAGGCAGCCGCCGCACCGGCCCACGCCTGCCCCGGCACGATGGCGCGGCGGCTCAAGCTCGCGGCGAAGGGCGATGGTCCTGCCGCGACCGCGTCCGACGCGCAACGCGCCGTTTCGGAGCTGCGACAGTGGCCCTGCCAGATCAAACTCGCGCCGGTCAACGCGCACTGGTTCGACAACTGCAGCCTGTTGATCGCCGCCGATTGCACGGCCTACGCCCACGCCAACTTACACGCCGACTTCATGCGCGGCAAGATCACGCTGATCGGTTGCCCCAAGCTCGATCTCGGCGATTACGCCGATAAACTCGCGGCCATCTTCGCGGCGCACGCCATCCGCGATGTGACGGTGCTGCGCATGGAGGTGCCCTGCTGCGGCGGTCTGGATGCGGCGGTCCGGCGCGCCCTGGCCGCCTGCGGCAAGCCCATCCCCTGCCAAACCGTCGTCATCGGCACCAGCGGCGAAGTATTGAAGATTGCAGATTGACGATTTCGGACTAAATAGTGCCGTATTCTGAACCCTTAACCCTGAATCCTTCTCCAACCAACAACCAACAACACGAGGACACGACCATGAGCGACACCAACATGTTCTGCTTCCAATGCGAGCAAACCGCTGGCGGCAAAGGCTGCACACGCGTGGGCGTCTGCGGCAAACAGCCCGAGACCGCCGCAAGGCAGGATCAGCTGACCTGCGAACTGATCGCGCTGGCGCGCGCCTCCGAAGGCCAGCCTTCCGACCGGCGCGTTGACGCCATGCTGATGCGCGGGCTCTTTGCCACGATCACCAACGTCAACTTCAATCCGGCCGACCTGGACGACATGATCGCCGAAGCGGCGGCGGCCACCCGCCGGTTGAAGGGCCAGCCGGCCGGAGACGCATCCGGCCTCTTCCAGGGCGACCCCGACATCGTCTCGTTGCGCTCGATCCTGCTGTTCGGGCTGCGCGGCATGGCCGCCTACGCCTGGCACGCTCGCACGCTCGGCCAGGACGACCAGACCGTGACCGGCTGGTTCTACAAAGGGCTGCGCGCGGTCGGCGCCGACCACAGCGTGGACGAATGGCTGGGTTTGATCATGGAGTTCGGACAGGCCAACCTCAAATGCATGGAGTTGCTGGACCGCGCCAACACGGGCGCTTACGGTCATCCCGTGCCCACCTCCGTGCCGACCGCGCGCGACAGCGGGCCCTTCATCGTGGTGACCGGACACGACCTGCACGACCTGAAGCAACTGCTCGAGCAGACCGAAGGCAAAGGCATCAACATCTACACCCACGGCGAAATGCTGCCCGCGCACGCCTATCCCGAACTCAAGAAGTACGCCCACCTCAAGGGCAACTACGGGACCGCCTGGCAGAACCAACAGAAGGAGTTCGACAAACTGCCGGGCGTCGTGCTCTACACCACCAACTGCCTGATGCCGCCCAAGGTAACCTACATGGACCGGATCTTCACGACGGCCATGGTCGGGTTCCCCGGCGTAACGCACATTCCCGCGGACGCGGCCGGCAGGAAGGACTTCGCCCCGGTGATCGGCAAGGCCTTGGCCCTGAAGGGCTGGGCGGAGACGACCGAAGGCAAACCGCTGATGACCGGCTTCGGCCACAATGC
>JAQULY010000079.1 GCA_028718445.1 Kiritimatiellia bacterium | reverse complement strand
CCGGCCGCCGTTTCTTCAACAGCGCGTTGATCGAACTGTCGAAATTCCTGGGGTAGGTCAGCACCAGCCCGCTGCGTCCGCCATTGACCCGTTCGAGAATCAACCGGCGCAGCGGCTCCTCGATCGAAGTCCACCCCTGCCACCCGCCAACATGACCCTGATGGCTCACCACGATGACATCGTAGTCGTTGGTCGCGATCTCCGGACACATCCGGTTGCCGATGTGGCAGGTCATGTCGAGCCGCTGCCAGAGTTCGACGCCTTCGCGCAGTTGGGTTTGCAGATCGTTGAAGAACTCGGCGGGCATGACCATTAGGACCTTCAGCGAGCCGGCCGCAAGGGGCCGCGCCCAACGGGTGTGCGGGGTCTTTGGCAGTTCCGGCATGTCGTCGGGGTCGTAGAGACCGCCCGCGTCCGTCTGGGTCGTGGTCACGCGCTCGCCTGTGGCGGGCTCGACGAAGCTGACCTGGCGTCCCGCACCGCCCATCCGCCGTGCGCCGGGCGGTTGCTGTTCCTGCAGGTAGGCCTTCACTTCAGTCACACCTTCCGCCGCGATCAGCTCGGCGTCGTCGAGCCACCGGTTGTAAACCCGCGCCTCGTCGAACGCGCCTCGGACTTCGCCGGACAGCAGCAGGTGAGCGTCGCGCGGTTCGATCTCTCCGCACGTGTAACGTCCGCCTTCCGGGCACTTATAGCCGTCCACGACCATCTCGATGGCCCCGCGCTTGGCCGACCAGCGAAGGGCATAGTGGCGCCATTCGCCACCGGAAAAGAGATTGTGGCTGTGTCCGTACAGTGAGCCGGCGGCCTTCGCACCCGTCCACTTCGGTCCCGTGTTCGCCTCGACATAGATGCCATTGGGGATGTGGGGGTAGCCATAGAGCCACCGCAGTCGCCAGGCGTCCCCGACCGCCAACTCGGCCAGGATCGAATGGCGATAGCAGGGATCCGACCAGTCCGGACGGAACCAAAATGCCAATGTGCCCTCCTGCGGGTTGAGCTTGGAGACGGGAATCGACAGCGCCGTGCCCTGCTGCAAATAGACGCCTGTTCCCTCGCGGCCCGGAACAAAGCGCAGCGCGGTCTCGGCCCCGCGGGTCATCGCCGCGGACGTGCCGTCGGCCAGGTGCAGGTCGCCCTCGGCTGGGTAACGGCACAACAGCCCATCCGACGGTTCGACCGCCCGGACGCCCGTCTCCATCAAGCACCCCATGACACACGCTGCGAGAAGCAGCCATCCGTTCCGACGTTTTCTTAGTGACATTCCGGCAGCCTTTCCTCTTCAGAAGCTCCTGGGAAGACCCAGCGTCAAGGCCGAACCGTTGGTCTTCGGTCCGGCGTTGGGCTCCACCTCGGCGGGTTGACAGTCCCAGTCTTTGGCATGGATGCGTTCCGGACTGAGCAGGTAGCGCCCGCCCGCCAGGGTGTCGAACACAGCCATGCCGTCCGTGACCTCGCGGTGGGCGCCGGCGGCGAGATCCCATAGCCAGGCCGGTTTGCCCCACGGGTTGGCGACCGTGCAGCGTCCGCCGCGCGTGGCTTCGATGTGAATCCAGGCCGGGTGCGCGCCGACACCTTCGGCGGAGACGAAGAAGCCCCCGGCGGCCATGAGTGTGAAGGCAAAGGGCGCGTCCGGCGGCAAGGCGTTGGCCACGCGGATCACGCCGTCGTGGCTCTGCAACACGGCCTCGCCCACGGCGGTGGCAACCAGGTAGGTCCGCTCCATGCCGAAGCGGCGGAACTCGAACATGCGCAGGGGGCTGCGGCTTTTCTTGAACGGTTCCCAGTCCGGATGGCTGTTGTAGTCCTTGTGGCTGTAGTCTTTCGGATTGAGGGCGGGATCGGCGACCAGTTTGGTGGTCCAGTAGCCTTTATCATCGACGGTGATTCCGGTGCAGCTCCAGTTGTTGCCGGGATTGTCCAGATCCTCCCACAATTCCCGGGTCATTCCCAGCCGGGCCAGTACGATCCGCTTGGTCCAGTGCATGTCGGCCTCCCTGGCCGTGGCCAGCGCGAGCTCGAACGTGGGTGTTCCCCGGTCGCCCAGCCCGATGCGCCCGTCGGGGAAGATGGGGCTGGTCTCGACATCGGAGAAGATCTGTGCCCAGCGCTTCGGGTCATGGGCGCAGGTGGCCCGCGGTTCGGCCCACTCCTCGGCGTCGCCTTCGGGAAAGCCGCCGCACAACGCCTCGCCGGCCCGCTTCTCGATGCCCTTCTGGTAACCGGCGGCAAAGATTGTGACGCCGGAATTGACCGGCGACTCCATGGTCGGCAGCGGCGCCAGGTGGTCGAGCGCCGTCCGCCATTGCGTGGTCTCGGCGTCGTCATGCCCGAACCGCTCGGCGCATGCGAGGGCGACTTCCAGGCCGCGGCGGGTGGTGACCAGCTCGCTGGTGCAGTCGCGCAGAGTGTTGCCGCCCTCGTAGCCCCAGCCGGGGGTGGTGTGGTAGAGCCCGTCGTCCTTCCGCTCCAGCATCCCCATGTGCCAGCGGGCGACCTCGCGGATCAGCGGCCAGCCCTTGTCGCGGAGATAGTCCAGGTCGCCGTCATAGAGGTAAGCCCGCCAGAAGTCGGCGACGATCTGGCCGCCGGGGGTGCGGTTGGGCTCATAACCCATGTGCCCGATGCGATCCGATTTGTCGCCATAGAACGCCCCCGGCTTGCCGTGCTTCCGCGCCACTGCTAAGGCCATGGGCAGTTGGGCGGCGCGGAAGTCCAGGTAGGCGCGCAGCAGTTCGGGGTGTCCCGAAGCGCACAGCGGCCAGGTAAGCTGCTGCTGGTTCCAATGGAAATAGTGGTTCCACGGTTGGAAGTCGCGGTTCCAGAACCACAGCGACTGGGTGAATAATCCCGGATAGCGCCCGCGCTGGGACGAGGCGGCGTAGTAGATCGCCAGGTGCCAGATATTGTCGACGAGGTCGTTGTGAGTCCGCAGATGCGTGCGCTCCCAGAATTTCCGCCAATCCTCGACATGCGCCGCCGCAAGGGTGGCCGCGCCGGTGTGGCGTGCCGCCGCCAGGGTCTCGACCGCCGCGCGTCGCGAGTCGCCGACTTCCTCGGAATTGGCGATGGTCAACAACACCGTCAGCTCATGCCTGGTCTGGCGTTCAGGCTCGAACACGCCGCCGCGCGCATGCGACACCTGGGGCGCCACGGCGGCTCCGTTGTCTTCGACGGATGCGGCCACGGTGAAGTCGAGCTTGCGTAATTGCTGCCGGATCAGCAGGTCGCCACCGTCCGCCTCCGTGCGCGTGCCGGCCAGACCCCGCGAAGGGTCGCGGTCATAGAGGGCATACCACATCTGCGACATGCGGCTGCCCCACCGCTCGACCGTGACCCGCGGCGCGAAGCTGTCATCCCCTCCGTCCAGCCCGCACTTGACCACCAGGGACCTGGCGTCGGCGGAGACGAGAATGCGGGCGTGGAAGGCGCCGAACGGGGTCGCGGCGCGGATCACGGCCATCCCGCGCGCCAGGTCGAGACGGGCCTCGAAATCCTTCAGGTACCACGCGTCGAGCAACGGCAGCCCCAGTTCGATCTCCAGGCGGCAGCCGTGGCGCAGGGTGGTCATCTCCTCGGTGTGGTGGCCATCCGGATCGTTATAATAGCCGAACGCCTCGTCGGGGGAATCCTCCCACAGGTCGCACTTGTTTACCGCCAGGCAGAGTTTGCGGGGTTCGCACCAGACCAGCGCGCCGAGGTCGCCGTTGCCCAGCGGAAGCCCCTGCATCGGGTCCAGCGGCGGGGATAGATACACAAGGTCGTGCCGGGAAATCCGCCCCGGCCAGGAGAGTTCCCAGCGGCCGGTAGAGAGAGAGAAGGAGCTTGTCATAGGGGTTAGGGGCTAGGGGTTAGGGGTTAGGGGTTAGGGGTTAGGGGTTAGGGGTTAGGCGCTAGGGATTAGGAACTTTTCCGGGTGCTCATGCATGGATCGCAACATTTTACCGACCTCCGAATTCAGGGACGTTAGCTGCGTATGCACTTCCTTGCCGATGTAGCCGCAGTCGCGCGCAAAGTCGAGGGCTGTATCCGTTTCCCAGTTCTCCCCGATACAATCAGAAAGCTTGCTGACAAAGTGGGCCTCGTACTGACGCTTCGCCCATGCTTCCCGCAAGTTATGGCAGACAGATCGGGAAGACCGGCGTCCCTGGGACGCCAGTGCATACCGCTCTTCCGCGGGGAAACGCTTGCTGACTTCGAAAAATTCCATAGACATCCGGTATGCCTTAATGTAGACGGTCAGTTCCTTCACATCCCTTACAGCCATTGTTATCTCCTTAGGAGCTAGGGGTTAGGCGCTAGGCGCTAGTGATTAGGCGCTAGTGGCTAGTTGCTAGTCTAACCCCTAACCCCAAGCCCCTAACCCCTAACGCCTAGCCCCTAGCGCCTAACCCCTAACACCTAGCCCCTAGCCGCTCAGCGGACGATCACGATCGTACCCATAGGCGGCGGACGGTAGACGATGCGGTTGTTGGGCGCGTCCTCGACCACGGAGCCGCGGCCCGTCACGCTGATGTTGTCCGGCGCCAGCGCGCCCACCTGCGCGCCGTACCGGATGAGCTCGACCTCGCCCGGGACCGCGTAGTCGGCATCGTCCACCACAAGCTTCGTGTTGGAGCTGACCGTCAGATCGCCCTTCAGCGTGATCGTTCCCGACCCGGTCGTGCCCATCACGAAGCGCAGCGTGCTCGTGGTGTTCGTGGCCGTCAGGTGGTCAACCTTCATCGTGCCACCCTCCATGCTCACGAGGCCGTTGACGACATACGCGTGCACCGAGCGCCCGGCGCCCAGGTTGGCGTTGGTGGCGATCAACGATCCGCCATCGCGGACTATGAGCGAGCCATAGGCGCCGACGGGAGACGAGCCGATCCGGATGGCGACGGACTGGTCATAAGGACTCCAGAACATAGAACCGCCACCCGCGATGGTCACGGCACCGGTGACCGAGTTGTGGTCGTATTCCCCGATGTTCAGGTCCACACTGCTTTCACTGTCGGCGATCACCATGCCGCCATCCAGAATCTCCAACGTCCCGACGCCGTAACCATGGGCGCCCAGTCTGATCGGCTTGTGGCGGTACTTGATTTCCGTTCCAACACCCGTGACCCGCACGTTGCCCCGGCCGCTATACCAGCCCGCCCGGATGCCTCCCCGCAGGTAGGCGGTGGCGCCGTTGTCGAACAACACCAACCCCGTGTGCGCGAGCGATGCGGAGGTGACGTGCAGTGCAGGAAAATTCAGGGCGTAGATCCGCGAATACAGGTGACTGCCCGGTCCGGTGACGTGGAAGATGGTGTCGTTCCGGCCGCAGAAATTCAAGTGTTCATCCCCGGTCGCGGGAGTGGCTTCGACCAAACACGCACCGTTCGTGATGATCAGGCTGGCGGGCGCGTTTTCGCCCACCATAATCGACGCGAAGCGCGCGTAATTACTTACCACGGTTCCCGCGCCGCTGATGACGAGTTCGGAATGCGAGTCGGGATGGGCGCTTCCCGACGGCCAGCCGTTGCGGCCGGCCAACAGCCCCCCAATCAGGTGGAAACGCCCGGAAGCGATCGTCACCCGGACGGTGACGGCGCTGTCCGGCGCAAGGTTCAAGCTAATTCCCGAACCTGCCCCGCTCAGTGTATGCGCCGTACCCGCGTCGCCGTTGATCGTGATGTCGCCGCTCTGAAACACCCAGCTCGCGTTAGAGACCGGCTCCGTGAACGAAATGGCGCCATGCAGGTCCGGCGCGTTGAAAATCGCGTCGTCGGCGCCCCCCGGTGCAGCGGCTGTATCCCAGTTCGCCGCCTCGTTGAAGATGAACGCCGAACCTACCGTGTTAGTCCAGAAATTGGTTCCGCCGCCGGCCGCCACCGCGAATCCCAGCAGCATGGCCGCCGCGAGTCCCGCGCAGGAGGTTACGGACCGTGTGAACGCCTGTGAGCCCTTCAACGCATTCATGGCTCTGACTCCCTCTTTCTTGTTGTTGTGTTTTCTATGCATGTCAGCACTCCCCGTGGTGCTGTCCAGTTAGGTGGTCCTCAGGGTTGACGCCCGCACGACCAGGGGACAGGGCACATAGTGCTTTCCGCCCGGCGCCTGGCCGGCCAACTGGTCCGCGAGCAGCGAGGCCGCCAACCTCCCCAACTCCGGATAGGGTTGGCGGACCGTTGTCAGCGCGGGCAGGAGATGCGCGGCCGTGGGGGAGTCGTCGAAACCGGCCAGCGCCACGTCGTGCGGCACGCGCCGTCCGGCCCCGCGCAGTCCGTCCAGCACACCCGCCGCCATCTCGTCGTTGACCGCGAAGAGCGCTTCCGGTACGCGCTTCGCGGCCAGCAGGGCGGCAATGTGGCGCCGCCCCGAATCCGCCGCCATGTCGGCCGCGTCGAAGCGGCAGTACTCGGGGCGCAACGACTTCGCATGCGCCCGCATCGCGGCCTCGAAACCCTCCCGACGTACGGCGGAGGACATACGGTCGGCGGGTCCGCCCAGAAAGCCGATCGTCCGGTACCCCGCCTCGATCAGATGCGTAGTCACGGCAAAGGCGCCGCCGGCGTAGTCGGCCATGCAACACGTCAGTTTCTCGTCCCGCATCACGGCGTTGACGAACACCACGCGCGCGGCGATGTCCCGCAACCGACGGTCCGGCCGGGGGTATTCCTGCAGGATGCTGGAAATCCAGACCACGCCCTCGTAGCGTTCGAGCAGGGGCAGCAGGGACGGATAGATCGCCTCCGCCGTGACGGGGTAAGGCGGTGGTTCCGACAGCACGACTTCGTAATTCTGACCGACCATCACGTCGCGCACCCCTGCCACAGCGCCGATGTGCGGGCGGAAACTCTCCAGCAGGGTCACCACGGCAATGCCCTTGCCGCGCGCACGGGGCCGCAGGCGCGAGGGCGTTTCGACGAAGGTGCCCTTCGACCGCGTCCGCCGAATCAACCCCTCGTCCACCAGCAGTTTCAGGGCCGAACGCACCACCGGCTGGCTGACGCCAAAGCGCGCGCAGAGCGCCCTGTCGCCCTCGACCGGCGCGCCCGGCGGCAGGTCGGCGAGCGCGCTCCGAAGCACGTCGGCCAACTGCCGGTACATCGGTTCGGCGCTATTTTTTTCCAAGGATTTGGCTGTGGCCATGACAGAATGCCTTTTCCATAAATCGCCATTGCCGTGCCGCGGACATCAAACCCATCTCGCCTGTACCGAAATGGTATACCCGAACACGAATCCAGGGGCAAGGGTTTTTTATATATTCTTATATTAGCAAGTATAATCTTTGCCAAGGGGTGGGGGCGCCGTAACTTGAGGAAGAACAGGACAGTGCCGGGGCATGTGTGAGAACCGGGAGTCGGCGAACGCTAACGGCGCCGTTGAAGTCAGATCGGCACCTTAGCGGTTGCGCCGGGCAGATCGGCGACGAAACGCGGCAGCGCCAGCCCGCCTATCTTGGCGGCCAGTTCGCGCGCGATGCGGCGCGCCTTGCGCGGCGCCGTGCGGAAATGCAGCGTGCCCGTGACCGGATCGCAGACGAACACGTAATAGGGCCGCACGCGCAGGCGCTGCAAGCCGCGGCAGAGGTCCACCATGGCCTCGACGGTGTCGTTGACACCGTCCAGCAGCACTGACTGGTTCGACACCGGAATCCCCGCCTCGACCAGCCGGGCACAAGCCGCCCCGGCAGCGGGCGTCAGCTCGCGCGCGTGGTTGAACTGGGTGTTGACCCAGACTTTGCCGAAGCGCCCCAGCGCCCTGGACAGCGAGTCCGTCACGCGCATCGGCAACACCGCCGGCACGCGCGTGCCGATGCGGATGGCGTCGAGTTGCGGCATGGCTGCCAGCGCGCCGACCAGTCTGAGCAGGCGATCGTCCGGCAGCAGCAGCGGATCGCCCCCGGAGACGATCGCCTCATGCACCTCCGGATGCGCCGCGATGTGCTCGAGTACGCGCCGCAGGTCCTCACGGGAACCGACCACACCCATCCGCCCCAGCGTATTCTTGCGCGTGCAATGGCGGCAACGCATCGCGCAGGCATTCGCCGCCATGATCAGGACGCGATCGGGAAAGCGGTGCACCAGGCCCGGCAGGGGAGCGCGTGTCTCTTCTTCAAATGGATCCTCGCGCGCGTCCGAGCAGAGACGCGCCAGTTCGCGTCCGTCCGGCAGCCACTGGCGCCGGATCGGGTCGGCGGGATCGTTCCAGTCCACCAGCGAGAGGAAGTATGGCGTGACGCGCACGGGATAGCGCACGGCGGCGCGCATGGAGGCTTCATCCGCCAGCAGCCCAAGTCGCGCGATGTCCACGGCCTCCAGCGCATGACGCAGTTGCCAGCGCCAGTCCTGCCAGAGGGCACGTTCGCCGCGGCTGACTTTCAGCCAAGTCCGCAAGCCGTCGAGCGAAGCGAACCGTCCGGGTGTGGGCGGCAGCGCGCGCCGTCGCGCCGGCGCGGTCGCCGCCTGCGCCTTAACCGCCGGTTTTGCGACGGCGCCCGTTTTCACGCCCTCACTTGGTCTTCGCATCGGCGACCAGCCAGTCGAGCGTTTTGGCGCCCAGCATATCGTGGCGCAGATGCTCGATACCGCGGTTCTCAACCATCTGTTCGCGCAGCTTCTTGGCGGTCATATCGTGCTCGCCGCGCGTGCGCATGCCCATGGCGAGCTCGTCTATTTCCTTCTCCAAGTCCGCCTCCGAGATCTCAATCTTCTGCTCGGCGGCGATGGCGGCCAGGATGTAGTTCAGGCGCGTACGCTGCTGCGCCGTGGTAGTCGCGGTACCGATGATTTCTTCGCGGTTCTTTTCGACGAACTCGCGCGTTCCACCCCGCTGGGTGATATCGCCCAGGAGCATGCGCAGGGCGCGCTGCGTCTCCTCGGCCACCACCGACTGCGGCAACTCGAACTCGCATTTCTTCAGGAGATATTCGCTGACTTCCTGGCGCTGCCTGGCATCCTCTTTCTGTTGGGCGCCGCGCATCAAGGTCTCGCGCAGGCGTTCGCGCAGCTTGCCGATTTCGTCGAACCCCATGTGCTTGGCAAGCTCTGTGTCCTCCGGCGGCAAGGCGCGGCGCACATGTTTGACGTTCACGCGATAGACGGCCTTGCGCCCGCGCAGCGCCTCGAGGCGGAATTCCTTGTCGAACGCGACCGGCACGTCCCTGGTATCGCCGGCTTTGAGACCGATCAGCGCCTTGGACATGCCAGGAATGAACTCCGGCTCGGAGGCCTGCGCCCAGAAGTCCGTGTCGGCGGCGTACCGGCCGCTGTCGGCGACCGCCTCCGCCATCGGTTTTCCGTCGCAGGTGGCGCTGTAGTCTATCTGCGCGATATCGCCCGCCGCCACGGCGCCGTCGGTGTCCTCGTAGCGCGTCACGGACCGGCGCAACATGCCCATCTGCGCTTCAACCTGCTCATCCGTGACGTTGACCTCGTTGACCTTGAGCGTGATCTTCTGGTACTTCGGCAGCTTGAATTCCGGCACGACGTCCACGACCAGCACGAAGGAAATGCCGGTGTCGGGCGAGAAAATCACGTCGGTGACGTCCACAATATTGGCTACCTTCAGTCGCTCGCTTTCGATCGCCTGCCTGTGGAGCTTGGAGATCAGGGCGCTGCGAATATCGTCGGTCAGTCCGCGCTGGTAATGGCGCTCGATCACCTCGCGCGGCGCCTTGCCGGGTCTGAACCCGGGCACGCGGCCATGCGTCAGGTATTCACGCAGGACCTTCTCCTGCTCCGGCCGCGTCTCGTCCGCGCCGGCGTTAACGATCAGTTTGACGCGGCAGGGGCCCGCCTTGTGACTCTCGACTTTCATCTGGTGTTATTCCTTAATGCCCATGAGAAATTCGGCGTTGCTGCGGGTGCTCTTGAGGCGTTTCACCACCATCTCCATGCATTCCACGGGCGGCACGCCGTTCAGCGCCCGGCGCAGGATCCAGGTGCGATTGAGTTCTTCCGGATGCAACAGCAACTCCTCCTTACGCGTGCCGGACTTCTCGATGTTGATCGCCGGAAAGATGCGCTTGTCCACCAGGGCGCGATCCAGGCACAACTCCATGTTGCCCGTACCCTTGAATTCTTCGAAGATGACCTCATCCATGCGGCTGCCCGTGTCCACCAGCGCGGTCGCGATGATCGTGAGGCTGCCGCCCTTCTCGATGTTGCGGGCGGCGCCAAAGAAGCGTTTGGGTTTGTGCAGGGCGTTCGCGTCCACGCCGCCGGACAGGATCTTGCCACTGTGCGGCTGCAGGGTATTGTAGGCCCGGGCCAGACGCGTGATGCTGTCGAGCAGGATGCAGACGTCGCGACCGCTCTCGACCATGCGCTTGGCCATCTCGATTACCATCTCGGCCACCTGCACGTGGCGCTCCGGCGCCTCATCGAAGGTCGAGCTGAGGACGTGCGCCTTGGTGTTGCGCTGCATGTCGGTGACCTCTTCGGGACGTTCGTCGATCAGCAGCGTGATCAGGTAGACGTCTGGATGGTTGGCGGAGACGGCGTTGGCCAGCTTCTGCAGCAGCACGGTCTTGCCGGTGCGCGGCGGCGCCACGATCAATCCGCGCTGCCCCATGCCGATGGGCGTGAAGATGTCCATGACGCGCATGGAGACCTCCTCGGGCGCGGTTTCGAGGCGGAAACGTCGGTCGGGAAAGAGCGGCGTCAGGTTCTCGAAGGGCACCAGTTTGCGCGCTTCCGAGGCGGGTTTGCCGTTGATGGTATCTACGCGCGCCAGGGCGAAGAACTTCTCCTTGCCGCGCTCGCCGCGCTCGCGCGGGTCGCGGATGACGCCCTCGACGAAGTCACCGGTGCGCATGCCGAAGCGGCGCACCTGCGATGGCGCCACGTACACGTCCTCCGGGCAGGGCAGATAGCTGGCGCGCGGCGACCGCAGGAAGCCGAAACCGTCGGAGAGAATCTCGAGCACGCCGTTGGTCATGACCGTCCCGCCGCGGCGCATGTAACTGCGCAGGTACTCGACGATCAGTTCGTGCTTGCGCAGCGAGGCGATCTCCTCGGGGTTCAGGACGCCTTCGAGCAGCGCGTGGATTTCAGGCATTTCGCGCGTCTGCAGCTCGCTCAGGTGCAGCGGCGGAAGTTGCGGGCGCGGCGGCTGGTTGGGGTCGTCGGGCACGGGCGCCGCGGCGGCGGCATTGTCGCCTGCCTCGACGGCCGGCGCGGGCTCGCCGCCCTGCGGCGCGTAGTGGCGGTCATGGTCGTTGTAGCGCTCGTGGCGGCGGTCATGTTCGTGCCGGTCTGAACGCCGGTCGTTGTGGCGGCGGCCGCGATTGCGCGCGAAGCGGTTCCAGCGTCCGCCCGGTTGTCCCGAGGGCTGATGCTGCCCGCCTTGGGCGGAACCCTCCGGCGACGCTTGCTCGCCGGAAGCCGCCGGTTGCGACGGCGCCTCGGGGGCTGGCGCGGGGGACTGGTTGTGTTCGTTCTCTTCGTTCATGGCTCGTTCTCCAACAGCGCGCGCACAACCGCGAGGGTTGCCGCGCGCAAGGCGGCGATATCGCCGTCGTTGCGAATGACATAGTCCGCGCGGCGCGCTTTCTCATCGCACGCCATCTGCGCGGACAGTCGCTCGCGCGCTTCCTCAGCCGTGAGTCCGCGCGCCTGCAGGCGCCGGATTTGTTCCTGTTCGCGGCAGACCACGGCGACCACCGCATCCCAACGGGGCTCGCTCCAGCCCACTTCGTACAGCAACGGTATCAGCACCGCCCGAAAGCGCGTGCCTGCCGGCGTCCTCCGCCGCAGCCAGGCCGCCATGCGCTCCGCCACCAGCGGATGCACAATGGCGTTCAGGCGCGCCAGCGCGTCGCCATCCGCAAAGACCATGCTGCCCAGACGGCGCCGGTCAATGCCGCCGGCGCCATCGCGCAACTCGTCGCCGAAAGCCGCCAGCAATGGTTCCACGGCCTCGCCGCCCGGTCCCTCCAGGCCATGCACGACCGCGTCGGTGTCCAGCACCGCGCCGCCCCATTCCGGCAACCACGCCGCCACCGTGCTTTTGCCGCAGGCAATGCCGCCGGTTATGGCAATTAGCTTCATGCGGAAATCGGGTGCGACAAACCGCGCACCGTTATACCCTCAAGCTGGCGGCGTCCGTTCCCCGGCGGCCCGTCCGTAAACGCGCCGCCCGCCTCCACCGCTCCAGGCCCGCCAGCCGGTTCTCCGGCTGTCACGTACCCGCCATCTCCGGCAGCCACGCGCGCCAGCGACCTCAGGGAGTCGCCTGCGCCGCCACCGGAGCGCCAGCGGTCTCCGCCGTCGCTCCTGCCGCATCCTGCTGCGTCTTCAGCGAACGCCCGGCGGGATCCACCAGACGCGCCGTAACGAAGATCAGCAGATTGCGTTTTTCACTATGATCGTGACGGCTGCGGAATAGGCGGCCCAACAGAGGAATGTCTCCCAGCACCGGAATCTTGTCGTCCACCTCATTGCGCACTTCCGTGATCATGCCACCCATCACGACCGTGGCGCCGTTGTAGATCGAGATGCGGGTCGAGATGCTGCGCACCTTGAAGAAGGGTTGCTCCATCGGCAGATGCATGGTCTGTATCTGGTCGTTGATCATGGTCATGGTGTCGAAACCGTAATCCTTCCACTCCGGCTCGGAGACGATCTGCGGATTCAGCAGCAGATCGATCATCTGCCCGTCGGGACTGACCTCCGGCACCACCTGCAGGATCACGCCCACCTCGCGCATTTCGAAGCTGCCCGGCTCGACGGTGGCGCCGACGGCGGAGGCGCCGCCCGCATCGCCGCCCGACGCCGCCGAACCCTCGTTGACGGTGTACTCGGTCGGATAGATGAACTCCGTGACCACCTTGATGATCGCCTCCTGGTTGTTCTTGGTGACCACCTTGGGCGCCGACAGCAGGTCGGTATTCTGGCGCTGGCTCAACAGGTGCAGCACGAAGGAGAGTTCCGGGTTGGTCAGTACGCTGGCCACGCCCAGGACGGCGTCATCCACGGGACCCAGCGTTGCGTTGATGCCTTGGTTGTCGAGATAGCGCAGCCGGTTGGGAGTGCCGCTGCCGGCCTTGGCCACGATGCGCTGCGTGTCGAACGGCGAAAGCGCACCTTCCTTGTGGGCAATCTCCCAGTCGTCGGTCAGCAGCCACTCGAAACCGATGGATTCGAGGTCGGTCTGCGAGACTTCGACAAAGCGCGACTCGATCTCGATCTGGCGCGGCGTGACGTTGAGTTCCTCCAGCAACTGTTCGAGGGCCGCCAGGTTCTCGGGAGTGTTGGAGACGCGCAACTTGCCGATATTCTCGTTGTAGGAGATCGAGGAGCCGTCCGGCCAGAGGATGCCCATATCCTGGAAGAACTGCTTCCAGTCCACGCGGCCCGTATCCGGCACCTCCGCTGCCGCCAGGAAATCGCCGCCGTCGCCGCCTCTGGCCGGAGTGCTCAACTCGCGCGCGGCGCTGGACGCAACCACCTTGAGCGAAGGCAACACCGTGTAGGAACGCGTCACCAGATCCATGTCGGGCACGTTGATCGGCATGACCATGACGACCGTGCCGCGCACGCGGAACTTGAGTCCGGCCACGTCGGTCACGATCTTGAGCGCATCGTAGAGCGTGACGTACCTGGCACTGAAGGTCACGGGGCTGACGCCGCCTGCCGCCGTAGCGGCCGGGGTGGCGAAGGGATCGTCCGCAACGGGCGGCGCCGGCGTGCTGCCGCCCGCGAGTTTCAACACAAAACTGACGCCGCGTTTCTCGGGCGGAGTGTCGGGACTGTCGAATTCGCGGCTGGCCGTCTCGAAGAAAGCGATCACATCGTTAATGTTGGCAGCGCGGAAATTGATCTCGGGAATGGTGATGGCCTGCATCTTCTCGATCGTGGTCTGCTCGGGGGTCTTGTAGCCCTTGCCGACCGGCTGTCCTTCCTGAGTGGGCATCTTCTTGTCGCTGACCTCCACCGTATCGATCGCGTAACGCCGCGGGTTCCACGTATCGCGCACGTCGCGGATCATCTTGGAGCGGGTGGTGTCGCGTTCGCTGGTGGAGGTGTCGAAGGCGCGCTCGTTGACGCGTTTCAGCATCTGCATGGCATCCATGTCGTAGGGGTTGTCACGCAGAATCAACTCCAATTGAGCGCGGGCTTCGTCATACTCTCCGGTGATGTAATACTCGCGCGCCTTGGCAAGTCCACGCGTGGCCGTCTCGCGCTCCTTCTGGTAGTCATCGGTAGTCCAGCGCTTGGGATCCTTGGGCACCTTAGGCTCGGGCGGATGGTCAATCTCATGCTGCAGGGCGGCCACCATGCGCGGCGCCTTGGGATGCCCGCGTTCGCGCGCCTGCCGCGCCAACTGAATGGCCGCCTCGCGGTCGCCCTTCTTCCACAACACGCCTGCCTGCCGGTAGATGGCCTCGGCCACGCCCTTCACGGCTTCGTCGCGCACTTCCTCGTTGCCGGGCCGCGCGCCGATGAACTTCAGCGCTTCCTCATATAGCTTCTGCGCCTCCGTATACTCGCCCTTGCGCAGAGCAGCACGGGCGCTGCTCAAACTGGTGCGCCCATGCGCTTCCAGGGCCTGCCGGCGCAGTTTCTCGAGCGTGTCGATCTCGGATACCAACGCGGCCACATCGGGCTTGGCGGGCGCGGCGGCCGGCGCGGCTTCGGGCGCCGCAGCCGCGGGCGCGGGCGCGGGCGCGGGCGCCGCCGTCACCTCGGGTTCCACCTCTGGCACCTCCGCGACGGGCGCCGCCTCAACTACGGGTGCAGTCTTTTCGACGGCAGCTTCAACGGCGGGCTTCTCGGCGGTTTCGGCGGCGGGGGGGGCGACAGCTTCCGCGGCTGGCTCAACCGCGGGCTTCTCGGCGGCCTCGGCTGTGGGTGCGGCGGTGGCTTCAGCAGCGGGTTTCGCGGCGGCCTCGGCGGCGGGTGCCTCGGCAGCTTCAGCGGCGG